>JBBWWE010000086.1:0-4717 GCA_050256595.1 Planctomycetota bacterium | reverse complement strand
TCGTTACAGTTCTACACCAACCATTCAGGTGTCGAGTCCGGTGAAGAGTTGGTGGTGTCCTACCTCAACGTTGGACTCGATTGGACCGAACTGGATCGAATCACATCCAATGGGTCCAATCCGACCACCTTCACGGTACATACCTACGAACTGCCGTCGAATGCCCGGCACAACGGTTTCAGGCTGCGTTTCTACACAGACACCAATGAAACGAACGACGACTGGTACATCGATGATGTTTCCATCACAGATGGGCCTCCTCCACAACAGGAACCGCCAATCATCATCTCTCTGGTGCCGGCCAATGGCCCCACAGCTGGAGGAACGTTTGTTACCATCAATGGTAATAACTTCAGCCAGGATGTAGTGATCTTGATCGGTGGTTCGATTGTCCAGAATCTTGGATACATCAGTGCGACTCAATTGACGGGCAGTGTTCCTCCCTCCAACATTCCTGGCCTGGTTTCTGTTATCGCCAGTCAAACATCAGGTAGCGACCTGCTCGACCCGGGTTTCCTCTACACCGAGGAGTACATCATTCACGATGGGGCAGAGGGGGCTCCGGGAGGCGTTGTCGATGCAACCGTCAGCGCTGATCATGAAACGGTTGTCGCGGGATATTCGCTGGCGATTGATTTTGATCCGACCGAATTGAACATCCTGGATGTGAACGATACCGGAACCGTTGCAACGAACGCCGATTTCTTCACGGCGTCGTTGAATAACGACCTGACCCCGGATGGTGGCTGGTGGACTCTGGGTGTCGTGCTCGATTTCACAGGCCAGGAGGTCGTACTGCCCTCGCCACAGTCAATTCTGGCCAATGCCAGTTACATGGTTCAGCCCTCGGTACTCATCGGTGCTCAACTGGCAGTGGCTCCGGTCGATGGAATCGGAAGTCCGTCTCCCACTGAAAACCTGCTGGTCGATCCTACCGGAGTTGCGGTTCCGCCACTTCTGGAAGGTGGGTTGATCACGGTTTCCGATACCGCATTTTTGCGAGGCGATGGAAACCTCGATCAGGAACTGAACGTGGCGGATGCCGTTTTCTGTCTCAACTATCTGTTCAATAACGGGGTCGCTGAGTGTCTCGATGCCATCGATGTCAACGATGACGGAGCCACCAACATCGCCGATGCAGTGGCGCTGCTGGATTTCCTGTTCTCGAATGGATCACCACCGCCCCCTCCGTTTCCGAATCCTGGTTCCGATCCGACAGCGGACGGTCTGGACTGCAACATATAGGGTGCTTTTGGATCTGATCCAGGTGCATCGATGAAAAGCCCTCCGGTGTTTCGAAAAACACCGGAGGGCTTTTGACTTCAAATGCGATTCACTCGGTTTGATTGTGCGTGCTATTGAAGAGAATCCAGGGTGGCAGCAAGATCGCCGCCATTTTTCTTGATCAAATCACAGAGCACAGGCAGGCTGCTGCCCGATTGTTGAGCACGCGCCAGCAACTGAAGGATGACCTGTAAGCCTTCCTTTGGATATTTTTTTTAGCAACTCTCTCCAGGTGCGGTCTTGTTCGGTGGTCAATCCGAGCCGACCCAGCGCCATTTCCATCTGGGCGACAGCAGGTGCAAGGCTAGAGATGGGCAGGGCGAGAATCGCCGGATCGATGGAGATGGGGGGCGCATCGGTGATTTCCGTACTGTGTTGCAAGGATGCCCATACTTCGGTGAGCAGTTGCTCGGTCTTTTCCGACGGACTCTTTCCAGCACCCTGGTGCATCGTGGGTTCGGCGCCCTCTTCTACACAGGACTCGGCGATGTCGATCCGTTCAATTCCAGAACGAGCCAGCTCTACCGGTCGGTGGTCGATGGGATCGAGTACTTTTTCGACGATCCCATGCAAACCCCTGGCGCCTTCTCCCGTCTCTTTTGCTTTACGGGCGATGGCCCGCAAGGCTCCTTCTTCGAAGTTCAGTTCGATGCCATGGCTGGCCCAGAACCGTTTTTTATGTGCGATGATGCTGTTGTCCATCTTGTCGACGATGTGAATGAAATCATCCTCGCCGAGTTCTTTCAGCAACGAGATGCTGCCGAACCGCGATGCCAGCTCTTCTCCGATGCCCATGGTGACCAGATCCCGTCTTTCGAGGAGATCGTTGAGGGCAAGAGTCATATCCTCATCGTCGTCATCTTCCGTCTGGAAGCCGATTCGATCATCTTCGCCGAGGCGATCGAGAACCACTTCCCGTAGTTCGGGAAAAGCACCACAACAGATGAAGAGAATGCCAGATGTGTCGAGGGTTCCTCCGGAAGGATCCCTGTGTTTCATGATCAGGCCATCCATCATGGCCAGCAGTGAGTCTTGCACCGCGATTCCTGGATCCACCGGGCCGACGATGGTACGTCGACAACTGTCCAGTTTGTCGATGAGGATGATGCCCTTCTGGGCGTTCTTGAAATCTCCCCCGGCCCGCTGGATGAGCGCACCGAGAATCCTTTCCACTTCTTCACCGGACATCACGGGTTGAACCAGCGAAGCGGCATCGGAATGGATCCACGGAACCCCGAGCATCTCGGCTACTTTCTGGACCAGAAACGACTTCCCGACTCCAGATGGTCCGATCAGCAACAGGTGTTGAGGGGTGGACGTACCATCGGGAGAAAGATGGCCGTTGACGTAGTGGTTGTAGATCGCCACGGACAGATCTCGTTTGGCACGGTTCTGTCCACGGATCTGCTCATCGAGATGAGCCTGAATCTCGAGCGGATCGGGGAAGGTGGCTCTGTTGCTGGTCATCGTCAGGATCCTTCCTTTTCCATAGCTGCCATCCTAGCGGAGCGAGAGGGTGTTGTCAGGCTCTCCCGGATACGGGCAAAGACGGCCAGGTCTGGACGGCTCGCTGGATGGCCCATAAGGTCTCGTGGGGGCACAAATAGAAACGAGATTTGCAAGTGACGGACCGCGCCGACGATTTGCACTGGGACCCGGAACAGATACGCCGCCATGGCCACGAGGCGATCGACTGGGTGGTCGATTACCTGTCCGGGATCGAGCAAAGACCGGTGCTTTCGCGCTCGAAGCCGGGCGAGGTGGCGACATCGCTACCGACGCATCCACCAGCAGCTGGCGAATCTTTCGACGAGGTGCTCGCTGATCTCGATAGTGTCGTGATGCCTGGCATCACCCACTGGCAACATCCGTCCTGGTTCGCCTTCTTCAACTCGAATACTTCTGGTCCCTCGATGGTCGCAGACATCATCTCATCGGGTCTGGCGGTGCAGGGAATGCTGTGGCAAACCAGTCCCGCCTGCACCGAGGTGGAGACGCGCATGATGGACTGGCTGGTCGAGATGCTCGGCTTGCCGGAGAGCTTTCTCTCGACTGGCGCTGGTGGTGGGGTCATCCAGGACACCGCATCGAGTGCCACGCTTTGTGCGCTGGTAGCCGCCCGCGAACAGGCGACCGATTTCGCCGTCGACCGTGGTGGGGTGCAGGCCAAGATGACGGTCTATGCATCATCCGAGGCGCACTCGTCGGTGGAAAAGGCGGTTCGCATCGCCGGCCTCGGCAGCGAGCAGTTTCGCCACGTCGATCTCGATGAAGATCTGTGTATCGATCCGGCCGCCCTCGATCGGGCCATCGAAGCCGACAAGGCCGCTGGCTGTATACCGACGATGGTGGTCGCTACAGTCGGCACCACAGCCACCACCGCCATCGATCCAGTCGCCGCCATCGCTAAGGTGTGCACGAAGCATGGAGTGTGGCTTCACGTCGATGCCGCTCATGCCGGCACGGCTGCACTGGTGCCCGAGATGCGCTGGATTCACGATGGTCTCGAGGGGGCCGATTCGTACTGCTTCAATCCGCACAAGTGGATGTTCGTCGGTTTCGACTGCAACGCCTTCTGGGTGCGCGATCGCAAGGCGCTGGTCAAGGCTCTCAGTGTCTTGCCCGATTACCTGCGCAATGAGGCGACCGAATCGGGCAAGGTGATCGACTACCGCGACTGGCACATCCCGCTCGGTCGGCGTTTCCGCGCCTTGAAACTGTGGTTTGTCATTCGCAACTACGGAGTCGATGGTCTCCGCGAGTTGATCGCCGAGCATCTGCAGTGGGCAGTATGGTTCGAACAGCAAGTCGAGGCTGATCCCAACTGGCAGATCACCCACAAGCGCACCGTCAATCTGATCTGCATCGCACACATCGACGGTGACGATAGTACCGACAAGATCGCCAACGGGTTGAACGAGCAAGGCGAGATGTTCGTCACCGCCACCACGGTGGCGGGCAAGCGCATCTTGCGTGTCTGCATCGGTGGCACCCAGACACGTAAGACTCATGTCGAGGCTGCCTGGCAAAGAATCGCCGAAGCGGGCGTTTTACGATCCAGCTGAATCACCCACAAAAAAACACCGGCCACTCCACGGGGGAGGAGTGGCCGGTGTTTGCGTGGTTGGGGTTTGATTTCCAACCTTCGTCACTGCTAGTCACATGAAGAGTCCTCACAATCCAGGGAAAGATCCGAGGGCGTGAGGTCCTCAGTGCAGTCGTGCCCTGTCGGAGGAGGTGCTCCACCGGCAAAGATGAAGTTCAGGAGTGCGATCACGTCTGCGATATCCAACACCTCGTCGTCATTGAAATCACCAGCCGATCTACACGCGATCGAGCCGCCACTGAACAGGTGGCTCAGCAAGGTGATGACATCGGCGACGTTTTGTTGTCCATCGCCGTTGGTATCGCCAACGATGTATTCCTTGCATGG
>JBBWWE010000085.1:0-2700 GCA_050256595.1 Planctomycetota bacterium | reverse complement strand
GTCACCGAGCGATCCGACCGGGCCTGATCGTTCCGGATCGGTACGCCAGTCCGCCTGCTTCTGTCCGGTTTCTTCCAGTTTTTCCGACAGCCAGCCCTGCAGGTACTCGACGTAGACCTTGCGGATGGTGCCCAGGTCGCCACGGGCAACCCGCTCGCGGGCTTCTCGTGCCATCGGCGAAGCGCAGTAGTTGTGGGTCAGGGCAAACACCCTGCCGGTACTCGAAACCGTGGCGGCAAGGTCGTCGGCCTGTTCCTGCGAGATGCACAGCGGCTTGTCGCAGATGACATGGAATCCCGCTTCCATCGCCGCCTTGGCAGGACCGTGATGAACATGATTGGGGGTGACGATGCTGACCGCCTCGATGCGCTGATCTTCGGGTAGTTTCGCCTCGTCGTTGATCATCTGTTCCCAGCTGGGGTAGCAACGAGCGGCATCGATTCCGAGTTGCTCGCCGGTGATCTTTGTGTTTTCGGGATCCCGACCAAAGCAACCGGCGACCAGATCAAAAGCGTCATCCATGCGCAATGCGATGCGGTGGACCGCGCCGATGAAGGCACCCTGACCGCCGCCGATCATTCCGATTCGTACGCGTTGGCTCATCGAGGCTCTTTTCTAGTCGAGTCCCAGGATCTTGCGATTGAGGGTCGGGTCACTGCCTCCAGCGAAGTCATCGAAAGAGGCATCGGTGACCTGGATGATGTGTGAAGCAACAAACTCCGCTCCCTCTGCGGCTCCTACCGAAGAGTCCTTGTAAGGGCACTCCCACTCGACTACCGCCCAGCCATCGTAACCGTGCCGGGTCAATGAGGTGAAGATGCTGGCGAAATCGATGTTGCCATCACCCGGGGAGCGGAACCTGGCAGCGCGATCTTTCCAGTCGAGATAGCCACCATAGACTCCCGTGCGACCTGATCGGACCAGTTCGGCATCCTTGACGTGGAATGATCTGATCCGTTCGTGATAGATGTCGATGAAATCCAGGTAATCGAGTGCCATCAACTCGAAGTGACTTGGATCGTAATTGATGCAAGCACGCGGATGTCCATCTACCGCTTCAACGAATCGTTCAAAAGAAGCACCATCATGGAGATCTTCTCCGGGGTGAATTTCGTAAGAGCAGTCGACGCCGCATTCATCGGCGAAATCCAGAATCGGCTTCCAGCGTCGGGCCAGTTCTGCAAAGGCTTCTTCTACGAGCCCCGCCGGGCGTGGTGGCCACGGATTGGCATAGGGCCACGCGAAAGCGCCACTGAAGGTAACCATCGAGGTGAGTCCGAGATGCTGACTTGCCTTGAGGCAATTTCTGACCTGTTCGATGGCCCACTCGGTGCGTGCGGTCGGATTGCCTTTTACCTCGTCGGCAGCGAAACCATCGAACACGATGTCGTAGGCCGGATGCACTGCGACCAGTTGACCCTGGAGGTGACTCGAGAGTTCGGTGACCGCCATCCCCTTCTGTTCGAGCTGACCCTTCCAGTCCTGGCAGTACTGGGCGGAGGAAGCGGCCTCTTTGAGATCGATGCACCGAGAATCCCAGGTCGGGATCTGGACACCGATGTAGCCCAGGTCCCGGCACCAGTCGGTGATGGTGTCGAGGTTGTTGAAGGGAGCCTCATCTCCCATGTATTGCGCCAGAAATAGCGCGGGTCCCTGGATGGACGCCACGGGTCACCTCCTCAGGTCAAGATCTACTGCGGGGCCAGGGGGGCTTCCCCTGGAAGAGATCAGATTCGACGCGGGAGTCGAAGGTGTCAAGTATCAGCAAGGGACCGACTTGTGAAGAGCGGTTCCGGCGGTGATGTTGCCGGGGACGGAACTCCCCTGGAGGGCCGGGAATCTGGGGTCTGAAGGGCTCGAGGAGGGTGCTGGATTGCGAATTCTGCTGTTCATTCCCTGTTTGGCGGATCAGTTCGCCCCCAGCGCTGCCGAGGCGACAGCGGTATTCCTGGAACATCTTGGTTGTGAGGTGATCTATCCGCCGGACCAGACCTGTTGTGGTCAGGCCCACCGAAATTCCGGGGCCACGGAGACAGCACGTCGGTTGATTGTGCGCATGGCGGAGATCTTCGAGGGGGAAGATCCGATCGTGACTCCCTCTGGATCGTGCGCTGCGATGGTCCGGCGACATGCAGTCGAACTCTTCTCGTCGGCAGATCCGGTGCCCGATACGGTCAGGTCGATGGTCAGCAGGACCTACGAACTGGTCGAGTTCATCGAAAACAAACTCGGGCTCGCTCCCGATGAGATCGTCGGTGATCCAGGAGCTGCACCTCCCGTTGTGGCCTGGCATCCGACCTGCCACCTGCGCGAGATCGATCGATTCGAGGCTTCAGGACGTTTTCTCGATTCGGTTCCTGGGCTCGAGGTGAGAAGACTTCGTCAGCAGGAGCAGTGCTGCGGTTTCGGTGGCACCTTCGCTAGCAAGTTCGGCACCATCTCCGGAGCACTGGCGGAGGATCGCTGCAGTGCACTGGTGGACAGCGCAGCGCCGACTCTGATCTGTAATGACACAGGCTGCACCATGAACATCGAAGGGCGGCTGTCGCGGCGAGATTCTCCGATTCCGGTACTGCACATCAGCGAATGGTTCTGTCAGGCGCTTGGCCTCTCCTATGGCGAAGGAGGGGTCGACCAGTGAATCAACCGAAGATTCCCACCAGTGTCGATGGAAAGCCAATTCTCTTTCCCGGTGGCAGG
>JBBWWE010000084.1:0-7908 GCA_050256595.1 Planctomycetota bacterium | reverse complement strand
AGGCGATGGATGCTGCGGTGGGACGAGTGCTGCAATCTCTCGATGATCTGAAACTTGCTGAAAAGACCATCGTCATGTTGATCTCTGACAACGGCGGACTCAGCACCTCAGAGGGTCACCCGACCAGCAATCTGCCTTTACGTGCAGGGAAGGGCTGGATGTACGAGGGCGGAATACGTGTGCCTTTCATCGCCCGGGGTCCCGGGATCGACGGCAACGGCAGAAGTTGCTCGCGCAACATCCAGAGTACCGACCTGCTGCCCACCTTGCTCGAGATGACGGGCCTGACAAAACCGGAAGGCTGGGAAGTCGACGGGGACTCCTTTTTCGCTTCCCTCAAGGCTGAGGAAACGACTGCGGCTCCGCCCTTGTACTGGCACTATCCCCATTACGGCAACCAGGGAGGGAGTCCGGCATCCGCGATCCTCGATGGCGATCTCAAATTGATCGAACACCTCGACGACGGCAAACTGGAACTGTTCAACGTCACGAAGGATCCCGGAGAAACCGACCTGCTCAACAAAGAGCAGCCACAACAACTGAAGCGTCTCCACCGGATGTTGCAGAAGTGGCGAAGTGAGGTCGGAGCGAGGATGCCAACTGCGCGCCCAGATCCGCCGAAAAGCGACAATTAGCGGCAGTTGCCGATCGCATCGAGCGCTTCGGGATTGGCGATGCTCGACAGATCGCCGAGATCCTCTTGTTCGAGGTGTCGAGCTCGGATCAATCTCCTGACGATCTTGGCGCTTCGTGTCTTCGGTAAATCGTCGACGAAATAGACCGCACGAGGCCGATCAACCTTGCCGAGGGCTTCGACCACCTGATCGATCAGTTCCTTGCGTAGAGCGTCCCCCTCCTCGGCGGCCGGATGCAATACGGCGAAGCAAACCACCTCGGTCCCCTTCAGATCGTCAGGAACCCCGATCGCCGCCGCTTCACTCACAGCCGGATGCTCGATGAGCGCCGATTCGATCTCACCGGGCCCCACGCGGCGACCGGCGATGTTGAGGGTGTCGTCGGCACGTCCCAGCAAAAACCAATGGCCTTCCTCATCGACGAGCGCCCAGTCACCATGATTCCAGACGCCAGGGAACTTCGCCCAGTAGGTTTCGAGGTACTGCTCGTCGGCATTCCACAGCGAACGAGTCATCGAAGGAGCGGGACTCTTGCACACCAGGTAGCCGACCTCACCCTCGAGACTGTTTCCGTCCTCATCGAAGACATCGACATCCATGCCCAGACCCGGTGACCCGAGCGAGGTTTCGAGCAGCGGAAGAACCGGTAGCGGTGCCAGAAAACAGCCGACGATATCGGTCCCGCCGGAGATATTGATGATGGGAAGTTTGCCTTTTCCAACCTTGTCGAAATACCAGCGATAACTGTCCGAATCCCACGGTTCGCCCGTCGACCCGAGGATGCGCAAGGTTTCCATCGGATGTGCATCGACGAGGTCCGGGCCGGAGCGCATCAGCAACCGGATCGCCGTCGGACTGATCCCCAGATGAGTCACGCCATGGCGCTCGACCATCGACCAGACCCGATCAGCAGCTGGAAAATCGGGAGCCCCTTCGAAAACGACAAAGGGAACCCGGTTGAGCCAGCAACCGATGATTTCCCACGGCCCCATCATCCATCCGATATCTGTGAACCACCACATCAGGTCTTCGCTGGCACCCAGATCGAAGTTGTAGCGCAACTCCTTGCCCATCTGGGCCATGCAACCTGCGTGAGTGTGAATCGTCCCCTTCGGCTTTCCGGTGGTTCCGCTGGTGTAGATCATCAATGCTGGATCCATCGCCTGCATCATCTCGGTCGCGGCATCATCGTCGCAGGACGAGACTGCTTCTTGCCACCAGAGATCTCTCCCGACTTGCATCGGCGCGGAGCCATCTCCGCGCTGAAGGACGATCATGTGTGAAATCGACTCGACGTCAGCAGCCGCCAGATCTGCCTGATCCTTGAGGGGGAATCGTTTGCCACGTCGCATTCCAAAATCTGCGGTAAACAGCACTCGCGATGCAGAATCGACCAGTCGTTCTCGCACCGCAGGAGCCGCGTACCCACTGAAGATGGGAATGAAGATGGCTCCGACCTTCATCGTCGCCAGCATGGCAAAGACCACCTCTGCAACCATCGGCATCAGACAGGCGACGCGGTCGCCCCGTTGAATGCCCAGTTGACGCAGCAAATTTGCCAGACGGTTGATCTCCATCGAGGCGTCGAGAAACGTCCATCGACGCACTTCACCGCTCTCGTCCTCGGCAATCAGCGCCAGTTGATCGGGGATCTCGACAGCGGGAGCATCGATGCAGTTGAGCCCGATACTGGTCTCTCCCTGGACAAACCAATCGGCCCGCTCATGGCCACCGGTGAGATCGACCACCTGTTCGTAGGGTTTCGACCAGATGACTCCGAGATCATCGAGAACTGCTGGCCAGAATTGCTGAGGCTCTTGCTGGCTCCAGCGGACAAAATCTCGGATGGATGCATCGGTACGCTGGGGGTCTATCGGCCGCCCCACTGCTTTCATCAACTGGGCGATCCTGGTCCTCTCGAGACCATCTGGATCGGGACTCCAGATCGGTTCATTCATCGGACACACCCCGAAATCTCGATATCGATCAGTTGCTCGTATCTGGCCTGCAATCGATGGCTCAAGGAATCGGAGCTGGAACTGCTCAGGGAACTATTCTGTAACGTATCGATGGGTATCACGCCGCAGATGGACCCGGTCAGGAACGCTTCCTCGGCGTCGAGCAGATGTGCGAGTGGGAAATGGCCAGTCTCGAAGCGAATCTGGTCCTCATCCAGAATGTTCAGGATCTTCGACCGTGTGATTCCGGGCAGCACCAGGTCATCGGAACAACTGTAGACGGTATTGTCGACGATCCAGAACAGGTTTGCCGTTGTCGCCTCGGTGACGAATCCATCGACCGACAGCAAGATGGCTTCATCGGCTCCCGAACTCTTCGCTTCGCTCCTGGCCAGGATGGAACCGAGATAGTTACCACTCTTGACCCTGGGATCGAGACACGCCGGTGGAATCTTCCTTCGTTGAGACACCACGACCTCGAATACAGAGGCGGACGATTCCTCAACCGTATCCAGAGTGGTCGTCATCACCAGCAAACGAGGTCGGCACGAGGCGATCCCTATGTCGTGATTGATCCGATCGCCGCGCGTCAAGGTGATGCGAACGACCATGTCATCCTCGGGTGGATGATAGGTGATGAGTTCATCGATGATCTGACGCAGGGAATCATCATCTTGTTCAACAGACATTTCCAGGCGTCCGGCACCGTCACGCAATCTCTCTATATGGTCAGCCAGAAAGACCGGGTGCTGGTTGCGAATCAGGAGGGTCTCGAAGATGGAATCACCGTAGAGAAAAGCGCGATCGAGAACTCCGATGGTGGCATCGGAGGTTGCCATCACCTGGCCCTCGAGCCAGATCCAGGATCCATGATTCTCGTGCAAAGGTTGCATCAGGATGGGTCCTCCAGCAAACCGCCAACTTGCCCTGACAGGTGGCCCTCGACCACCATCTCTGCCAGAGCAGGAAAAACCAGCGGTGAATGCTCACCGCAAGCTCCCGGGGCGACGATTCTGCCACCGACACTGGAAATACCGATTGCAGGTGACTCAAGCGGACCGATCCGATGCTCAGCCCGTGCTTTCAACGTCACCGATGTGGCCAGATTATCGATCCAATCGCCATACTTCTGGCAAAAATCGGTGCAACCGTCCCAGTCCACCGACGGTACCGACGAATCGGTATCTTTCAGCGCACGTGACAGGTAAAGGTCTCGACTTCCGGTACCGTTATCGACCAGAATTGCGCGCTCATCTCTCCAGTAGATGACAGGGGGAAGATCGTCACCAAGATCGAGGGTGAAGATGGAAGTCGTTTCTCGGGCGAAGGGATGACAAACGCCCTGTCGTTCCAGAATCGAAAGGGTCGCGACTCCCGCACACAGAAAAACCTTGTCTGCGATACCCTCTCTCGAACCCGCGACGAAATGAACCCCGTCATCATTTTCAGTCAGCGAAGTCAAAGCGGCTGATGAATGAAAACGACCACCATTTTTGCGCAATCTCCACATCAAAGCTCCGGCAACCGCCACCGAATCGACCGTGGATCCGTGTCGATCGTAATTACAGATCGGGCCATCGACAGAAAGTGCCGACCAGCGGCGATGGGTATCCGCGGGATCCAGAACCTCGACTCCATCGGTGCTACCGGAGTCAGGATCAACTGGCATCAAGACACCGCAACGACGTAATCCTGGGTCCACCTCGAGCCAATCGGTCCAACCGTCATAGAGTTCCCAGCCTCGACGAATCACCGCATCCCATCGTGGCAGAGTCGGTGCCAGCAGCGGAACCCGGGTTCCGAAGGGGCCGACCCCGGGCGTTTCGAGGGCATCGACAAGAGCCACGGAGCCCGCTTCTCGACGCAACAGGTGATCGACAACCGCCAGACCGGTGGCCCCGGCTCCAACGACTAGGTGGTCGCAATTGAGCGGCTGCAAGTCGTCTCCTCCCCCTCAGAGCCATGCCTAGGAGCCTAGCACCTCCCCTCGCGGGCCTCCACCTCGACGAGGGTTGACCCGGGCCCTAGAATTCTCAAAGATGTACACACCGCAACGGCCCTGTGCCGAAGGGAGAGGAAACTCCGATGCTCGTCTCTCGTTTCATCACCGACCTACGACCATCGCCGATTTCGATGCTGCTTATGTTGGTCGTACTTTGTTGCTGCTCCTGCCAGGGCAATAATCTGCGTAGTACCCCGAACAACCCATGGCCCGGCCTTTACGCCGAAGATCCCGTCACCCGGATTCAGGCCATCCACACCATCCAGGGAACTTTCAATCGAAGAAATACACCCTATCTCTTTCCCCTGCTCAACGATTCCGACCGCTGGGTTCGTTTCAATGCTCGATCTGCCATCCTCGTACTTGCCGGCGAGCGAAGAAACACCGCTCCGCCTTATGACTACCTGGCCGAACCCGCAATGCGCCGTGAATCGGTCCAGCAATTCCAGCAATGGTGGGATCAGGTCTTCCTGGTTCCCGCATCCTGAAATATCCCTCAAGTCCCTCGAACTCCCTGTCGAAAGAAGAAAGTAAGGTGTCCTGTGGCCATTTCGGCCGATGAGGCACTGATTTCTGTATCGAGAGTTCCGAGGAGAAGTTGACGATGAGTCAGGAATCCATACCCCCCATGCGCTGGCTTACCAGCCTCGGCGTGATCACCTGCGTGTGCCTGGGAATCCTCGTCTTTTCTGGCATCGTTGCCCCTCCCCAGGTCATCGGAGGTGCCGATTCCCTGACCGTGCTGATCCATCATGCCGGTTCACTACGCCCGGGAAGTGAAATCTCTTTTCAGGGTGTTCCGGTCGGAACCATCGAAAGTCTGGAACTGCTACGAGCCGACGGTGATCGCATCGCGCAGGCCCAGTCCGTGGCCAGCAGCACCAAGCAGACACCGCCCCCGAGGGTCCGCGTCGTCGGTTCGTTACAAAGAGGGATCCGCTCCCTCATCACAGATGACAGTGTGCTGGAAATACGTTCGGATGCCCATCACCAGAGTTCACTCGATATCCAGCCGGGCAACGGGATCCCGATCGCTACCGATGGCATTCTGAGGATGCAGAACAATCCCACCAACGATACTGATTTGGAGCACCTGCGCACTCTCAGTAGTCTTCGACAAACCGCCGAAGCGATGACCAAACTGTTCGAGTTGCTCACCGGAGATGAAGGCCTTAACAATATGATTAGAACCATCGGAGATGCTGGCCATAGCGTCCGTGATTCTGCCGAAGAATTCAGGATCTTGATCAGAGACGGGCGCGCTCCGATTCTCTCCTCGATGCAACAGGCTGAAGAAATTCTGATTGAACTGCGCGCACACTGCGAATCACTTCCTGAATTGATGGATTCGATCTCGCGGGCCGGAAAACAGGGAGAAGATCTTCTTCTCAGCGTCGATCAACTTCTGCACGAGAACCGTGCACCCTTTCGAGCAACCATCGAGAACCTGCAATTCACCAGTGAAAATCTGCACCAGTTAGCTGCCGAATTGCGCCGTCGTCCGTGGCGGATTCTCAATGCCCCGGGTGACCGCGAGAGTGCCTTCATCGCCCTTCACGAATGCGCCAATCGTTATGCAGACGGTGCCCTCGAGGTACGGAGAGCGACCGAACAGGTTCGAGACCTGCTCGACAGAAGAGGTGAGGACAGAGATATTCTCGAGAAACTCGAAGATGCGTTGCAGGTGCTCGGCGACCGTCTCACCCGTCAGGCCGACCTGGAGAAAACGCTGCTCGAACGTACCCAGGATCTGGCGGTTCCTCACTAGTTGCCGCGATCGGATTGCCGGGTTCGGCGACGCAACACCTTCAAGGTCTCCTGCAGAGCCTTCCCGGTGTGACTCTTTCGAGACCTGGCCAGATGTTCCGGTGTGCCTTGCGCTACAACCTTCCCACCGCCCTCTCCCCCCTCGGGACCCAGATCGATGATGTGATCTGAAGAAGCGATCAGATTCATGTCATGCTCGATGACGATGACCGTATCCCCACGATCCACCAACCGCTGCAACATCTTCACCAGCAGACTGACATCAATGAAATGCAGACCTGTTGTTGGTTCATCGAGGATGTATATACGGCGACCTCGTGCTCGACGTCCAAGTTCAGCTGCGAGTTTGACCCGCTGCGCCTCTCCGCCAGAAAGTGTGGTCGCGGGCTGGCCCAGTGAAAGATAACCAAGACCGACATCCATCAACGCTTGCAACATGGTCGATATCGAAGGGATATCTTCGAACAGTTCGAGGGCTTTCTGAACATCCATCTCGAGAACTTCGGCGATGTTGTTGCCCTTCCAGCGGACCTCCAGTGTTTCCTTCTCGTAGCGCTTCCCACGACATCCCTCACACTGGACCCAGACATCACTGAGAAAGTGCATTTCGATGAGGTGGCCCCCTTTTCCCTCACAAGTTTCGCAGCGTCCACCCTGGACATTGAAGGAAAAGCGACCTGGAGCCCAACCACGCATCCGGGCCAGTTTTGTCCGTGCAAAAAGAGCCCGGATGGGAGCCATGACACCGGTGTAGGTCGCTGCATTGGAAGCGGGAGTCCTGCCCAGAGGTTGCTGGTCAATCACGCCCAGGCCGTCGAACACTTCATACCCCTCGATGTCATCGTGAGCCGCGCTGCTAGGCCTGGCTCCGGCCAGACGTGTGGCCAGTTCGCAGGCGAGAATGTCCATCACCAGGGTCGATTTTCCAGATCCACTGACGCCGGTGACGGTGGTAAAAACGCCGGTCGGAAAATCAACGTCCAGACCCTTCAGATTGTTGGCCGTTGCACCCACGACGCGGACAACTCCACCATCTCCGGTACGACGAGGAACGAGCTCGCAAACGACCTCACGGCCCGACAGGTACTTGCCCGTGCACGAGGACTCGATCTTTTCGATGGTCTTCGCATCGCCTTCGGCGACCACTTCGCCTCCAAGAACGCCTGCTCCGGGACCGAGATCGATGACATGATCGGCTCTACGGATTGTGCGACTGTCGTGTTCAACAACCACCAGCGTGTTGCCCTGATCGCGTAACGCTTCCAGCGAGTCTAGCAATCGATCGACGTCTCTCGGATGAAGGCCAATGGTCGGTTCATCGAGAACGTAGAGAACACCCACCAGTTGATTCCCGATCTGAGTTGCCAGGCGGATCCTCTGTGCTTCTCCGCCTGATAGCGTCTCCGTCGATCGATCCAGCGCCAGGTAATCAAGCCCCACCTGGTCAAGGAAACGAAGCCGACTGGCCACTTCGCGGTGAACCTGATCGGCCACTTCCTTTCGATAACCGGTCAGTTGCAGTTGATCGAAGAAGACGAGTGCCTCG
>JBBWWE010000083.1:0-6046 GCA_050256595.1 Planctomycetota bacterium | reverse complement strand
GAAGATGCCCGAGGTCAAGGGACGATTGCGCGAAGACATCCGGGATGCGTTGAAGGCTCTTACAGGTCAACTCCTCCCTCTCGACCCATCGGCATGGAGCATCTGGTGGCAGGAAGTTCGAGATGTCTGGGATCCTGCTGCGGTGATCAGTCCCGAAGATGAAGAGAAGAAGAGTCTTCCGACAGCGGTCAAGGATGGCCTATACGGCGAGATCGTCAGTGAGAGAGTAATTTTTCTGGTCGATGTTTCAGGGAGCATGCTCGCTTCGACCGAAATCGGTGCTTCCAGGATCGAAATCGCTCGCAAGCAACTTCAGCGAGTGATCGAGGGCGGACTCGATCCCAAGAGCCGATTTTCGGTGGTGGCATTCTCCGAAGATCTGATCCGTTTTTCTCCGGGATTGGTCAAGGCAAAGGCATCAATATTGAAGCGAGCTCTGTCTTTCGTCGAGAAACTGAAGGCCGGGGGAGAGACCAATACTTACGGGGCTCTTGAACAGGCCTTCTCTGATCGAGAAGTGGACACGATTTATATTCTCTCCGATGGCAGTCCGACGGTGGGGAAGGAGACATCGGCCCCACTCATTCTGCACGCGATCCAGAACTGGAACCGCTATCGAGGTACCAGGATTCATTGCATCGGATTGTTTGCCGGAGATGCTCCGAATCAGGACGAGGTGAGGGCCAGGGAGTTCCTTCGGGACTTGGCCAGAAAGAATCACGGGCGCTATACAGAAATTCGGTGATGGGATCGGAGCTAGCCTCTCGGTTGACCCACGTGGTCGGAAGAGGTCTCATCAGGACGTCTTTGTCAGCGGCTGATTCCCCCCCGAGGAGATCTATTCATGACCGATTCCGAGAAACCGGAACAGAACATCGAAGATCTTATCGGTCCATCCGGGGGCGGAGAGAATCCCCTCGACAAAGTGCGCAACAGCCTCAGCGATGAAGAGTGGCAAGCATTGCTCGACGGGAGCCTGGCGCTCCCTCCTGATGCCGGTCCCGTAGTTCTATTTCTCACTCCAGATTCGGATGAGGCTGCAGAACTGGTCGAGTGGCTGGATGATCGGGCGACGGTGCTTCCGCAGAATCAGGCCCGGAAACCGGTGAAAACTCCGATGCATGAGTTTTGTTGCGTCGTCATCAGTGACACCTTTCTGCCCATCGCAGGAGGTCTTGTAGAGTTTGCCGAAGGAATCCCAGTTGCGGTTCTCGATGACGGGGGCGCTGCCGGGCCGGCAGGGGACATATGGCGACTTCCTCGTCCCATCGCCCAGTTACAAAACTCAGATGTGATCGAAAGTTTACTGATGGGGGAGCATCCTCCCGGTCACGAAGAGATCGCAGATGTCCAACCTGTTTCGCCGCGACCGCCTGAGCGACCGCAAGGCGCCGCGCTTCCCGATGCAATTTCGGCGATCCGTGCTGTTCTGGAGGCACGGCAGCGTGGAGAGTCCACCGCCGAGGCATTGCGACGATGGGTGGTCGATGACCCTGCGTTTCATGGCTGGGTCGAGCTGAAACTCGGAGCCACGGGTATCGAGGTCAAGGTGGGAGGGAAGGAACCAGGAACGGTTTTACGGTCGATCGGAGATGAGATCGATGTCGGTGCACCCATTCCTACAACCAGTGGATCACTCGGACCTTTCGTCGGCCTTCCCATCTCCGATGCCTGGCTCGGTTTTCTGGCCAGAAATAGTGACGAAGCACGCCACGAATTCTGGCGGGCATTCGGGCTGATCCCCCTCATCGAACAATTGATGCCGACTACTTCCAGTGCGGGCACTCCGATGGTGGAGGATCCCGAGGATCGTTTTCGTCGGCTGCTGGAAACCAGGCTGCAGGCGGCCAATCGGAGAGGGGGATCGCCTCCGGGGGTCTTGCTCCTCGAGTTTCCCGGCGGCAGCCAGCAACTGTTAGCGGGCCTCTCTGGTTTGCTCAGAGGCAGTGACTGGTTGGAGGTTACCGGGGAGCAGGTGTGGATTCTGCTGGACCAACCGGAGCAAGGTGCGGCTTCGAGTTTGACTCAACGTCTCAGCGAAGCACTCCCCGGCCTACGAGGAGCAGGTACGATCAGGGTCTCCACCGGGATACAGGCACGGGAGTGCATGGACCGAGTCACGCAACTGATGCGAACGAACGATCAACTCCACATCGAAGAAGAGAGTAGCTGAACTGCCGCTGAGAGTCCGGGTGCAGCAGAACTAGTGGTGGAACCAGCCCAGATCGAACGAGAATTGCTGGAGCCGATCTCCTTCTTGGCTCATTACCGCTTCGGTCCAGGTGATCGAGATCGGCAGAGGCTGGCCGAAGATGGGTACGTTGAGAACCACACCTCCGCCAACACCGACCCGGTATTCGTCGAAAGAGAAGGAATCCTGGTCGTCGGCAAGGTTTCCGAAGTCGGTAAATACGATACCTCGCAGGGTATTTTCGAGCAAAGGCCAGGTGTATTCGAGAGAACCCCGGTGTCGAACCGTTCCTCCGATTTCACGATCATTTTCTGATCGAGGTCCGGCACCACGGTAATCAAAACCGCGCAGGCTTCTTGGACCACCGAGGTAGTACCTTTCGAAAACTGGGACGAAATCGGAATCTCCAAATGGTTCGACCCAGGCAAGGCTGGTTTTGAACGCGAGGATGTGTCGCAGGTCTTCCCCATCCTGATGGAAGGTCTTGAAGAAACCGGTTCCTACATTGAGTTTGTTCAGGTTCAGTTCTCCACCGAGGGGGCCTCCGGTGTGGCTGTAGCCCCCTTCCAGGTACCAGCCATCGACAGCCCCGATCAGTGGTCTGTAGACACGTTGATCCCAGTCGAAATCAAGGTCGATGGCTCTGAGTTTCGTAGCCCCCTCGCTATCGACGACCACGGATGGAGCCAGACTCGATATCTCCTCGATGGAGATCTCATCATTGCGAAATCCGATTTCCCCCCGGATCCTCTCCTCGCGGTTGAAAAGTCTGCCGATCGAAATTCCTACGCTCTTTCTGTCTTCGATGTAATCGTGTCTCAATAGCACCGATCGATATGTCGAGAGGCGCAGCGAGTTCTGCGATCCCATCAGGTAGGGCTCATGAAACAGCACGCGGTATCGCGAGTATTCGGTACCAGGTTGTGCTTCCAGGACCAGTCGTTGGCCTCCACCAGAGAAGGAACCGGGAAGGTCTGTGAGTGAGTCGGGGAAGTCAGTGATGTCGAAGTTCCGCTTCTCGTATGATAGGTTTCCAACCACTCCGCGGCCGCTGGAGTATCCGACGCCAAAGAGAGCTCTTCCGGTGGTCCCTTCCAGCATCTCAAATACCACCGGGCGGCGTTCAGGATCCTCCGAGACATCGAAGTAGGGACGAATTTGTTGAAAATACTGCAATCGGTGCAAATTGCTGAGGCTGTCCTGGATCCGATCGGGATACAACTCTTCTCCGGGATAGATCTCTAACTGACGCCGGATGACCGCATCCTTGGTACCTGCATTACCGCGGAATTCAATTTCGTTAGTGAAGACGCGTGAGCCCTCGGTGACCTGGAAGCGTAGGATCACATCTTCTCCCTCGAGCGGGTAGATCACCGTCGGGGTCACTGCTGCATCGATGTAGGCCTGTTCGCTGTAGAGGCGCTGGATGCGCTCGGAATCGGTTGAGACTCTTTTGCCGTCCCATGGCTCTCCTGCCTCGATCAGGAGGCTTTCACGAAGTTTGGATTCAGTGAAAACATTATTTCCGACGAACTCGAACTCGATCGAGCCGATCCGATAACGAGGTCCTTCGGCGATTGCGATCACAAGCCTCAGCGCTTCGAGGTCATCATTGAATTCAAGTCGGTCCAGAGTCACTTCTGCATCGAAGAAGCCCTTGTACACGTAGTACTCAAGGATTTTTTTCAGATCTTCATCAATCATTCGAGAATCGAATTTTCCGCCTACGAGTAACCCGAAGGGAGAACGAGTGCGTAGTTGCATGACGGGGAAGATCTCACTTGTAGGAATCGATCCCGCGCCCTTGAAATCGATGGTGCGAACCAAGACCTCTGGTCCTTCTTCGATTTCGAATATGACCAGCATTCCGTCGGGAGATTCCTCGACGCGGCTCCCGACTCTGCCGAAAGGATGCCCCTTCTCCAGCAGTAAGTCTCGAAGGCTCGTTACGTCCTCGCGAACCAGCAGTGGGTCGTAGAGTTCGTCTTTCTCGCTCCGGATTGCTTTCTGAGCGGCTTTCTCCGATAGATTGTCGGCTCCCTCGAATACAACCTTGTGAACGGGTTTTCGTTCCAGCAGTCGGATGGTGATGATCACACCCCCGGGTGTTTGATCGATCACCGGGGAATCAATGGAAATGAAATCACCGCTACTCCAGAGACGGCGATATTCAGCATCGAGTTCCTCGGGGTTCCACGGATCTCCTGCTCGGATCTTCATGCGAGCGAGGACTTCTGCTGTACCGAGTCGATCAAGTCCCTGAAGTCGGATCTCCTCGATCATGACGGGATCTTGATCCTGAGCCAGTAGTTGAGCACAGCAACCAAACGCCAGGACCAGGATAACGATGCCCCAGATCTCACCCCGGGCGGAGCGTGGACCTTCTTGCTCTGTCATGGAGCATTCCCCTGGCATGAACATCTAGGTTGTCTCTTCCTGCGGATCCAAGATGGCAGCATCTGGTGCTCATTTCCCCAGAAACGGTGGTTATCGAGCCCCCACGGGGCGAAGTCAACCGGTCGGGCCGTCTAAGGGTTGGACATCCTCGGTCTCGGTAGTTCTGAAGTGGCACTCCGTTGCGAGAAATCACGTCGATAGGGCTCATTGAGCCCGGCACGGCGATTGCCTCTTTCCTCCTACCGTTGAGACGAATCGGAATGGAGAGAACGATGCACCCTAACAGCAGTACCAAAGGTCAGAGTCGGCTGGTCACCATCGGGGAGGCAAACTTGATGTTGCCTCTCGTCGAGAAGGTCGTCATCGACATCGTGAAGGTATGGGATGGAATCATTCAGAAACGTACCGAACTGGAGTGTCTCGAGAAGAATCCTATTCGAGATGGCTCTGGCGATCGTCAGCAAGACGCACATGATTTGAAACAGGAATTGAATCTGCACATCGACCGTATCAATGGCTACATTCGCGAGATCGAGGATCTTGGGTGTTTTGTTCAGGAGTTCAAGCGAGGAGTGATCAATTTTCCGACGCTGTATGTTGGCAGGAAGGTATTCCTCTGCTGGCGGCCAGGAGATGAGGAAGTACGGTACTGGCACGAACTGGATGAGTCTTTCACGGAAAGAACTCCGATCAGAGACTTTCGTGATTTCTTTTTCCAGCGAACTGACAAGGACGATAACTGATCCGGATCGGATCTCAATTCTCGAACTTGGCGAGGATCTCCGGAGGGAGATCCAGGTTTGAACTGACCTTATGAACGTCGTCGTGGTCTTCAACTTCCGCAATAAAATTCAGCACCTTTGAGGCGGCCTTTTCGTTATCGATGGAGATGGTCGTGCTGGGAATTCTAGTCACTTCTGCGTAGGAAAGTTCCAGCCCTGCGCCGACCATCGCCTCCCTGACCTCGGTAAATGCGGTCGGTTCGGTGAGTACCTGCAGGTGTTCCCCTTCATTTCTCACATCCTCGGCACCCGAATCGAGCACCAGGTCCATCAGGTTTTCCTCGCTGATGGCATCCGAGGGGACCTCTATGACTCCTTTGGTTTCGAACATCCAGGAAACCGCTCCGGGGCTTGCCAGGGTTCCACCCTTCTTGTCGAAAAGTCGTCGCAGTTCGCTCGCAGTACGATTTTTGTTGTCGGTCAGGATGTCGATGACCAGGGCGACCTGCGATGGGGCGTATCCTTCGTAAACCAGTTCGGAGATGATTACCGAACCCAGTTCCCCGGTGCCCTTTTTTATAGCTCTATCGATGTTGTCATTTGGCATATTGGCGGACTTGGCCTTGTCCACCATCAGTTTCAGGTATGGATTCTGACTCACATCTCCGCCATTATCACGAGCGGCGACGGTGATCAACTTGGCAAGTTTGCTGAAGATCTTGCCACGCTTGGCATC
>JBBWWE010000082.1:0-1593 GCA_050256595.1 Planctomycetota bacterium | reverse complement strand
TGCTTGGTCGGAAAGTAATTCCGCTGGCAAAGGCAGGAGTGGCATTTAGGCGTCTTCTGTAACTTGCTGCAATCAAACAGATTGGGACATTTCTCTTCATCTGCTGCTAGTTGGCACCACGATTGCAGAGGTACTCGTGAGGCTCCCTCTCGAGGAGGGGCTCATGACAAATTGCACTCCCCCCCCTTTCCCGCGGAGTCCGTTGATTCTCAACGGACTCCCTATTTTTTTGCCCGTCGAAAACACCCGTCCTCGATCACCATCGCTCGATCCCTTACGATGACCAGCCGTCATCTTGCGGGGAGGACTGTTTCTTGGACGCAGTACGTCAGTGGATTCATGCTGGACTGGATGCCATCGAGCGAGCTCGTTCGGGACTGCACAGCGCGGTCAACGATCTCGTCGAGGAAGGCACCATCACTCGCGAGCAAGGAGAGGCGGTCCTTGAGGCGTGGAAGCGAACAACGAATCAGGATCCGACCAACTCCGAGGTCGAGTCCCGGTCATCCAGCAAGCCTTCTGACGATCTTTTCAAGCGTCTCCAGAAACTGGCTCCTGTCAGTCGAGAAGATCATGACCAGCTCGTCGCGCGTGTCGTCGAGCTGGAAAGGCGTCTCGGTTCCGATTAGGAGTTCTCGTTGGTGAAACCCCTGCAAACCCTTCGGAATCTTCCCCGGCTCAAGGACATCTCCTTGATCCTGGCCCGACATGGACTCGGAGATCTAGCTTCCCGACTCGGCTCAGGAGTTCGAGTCCGCCTGTTCGGGGGTAGGGGTCGCCCGGCGAGTTCTTTTGGGCAACGGCTTCGACTCGCGTTACAAGATCTGGGTCCCCTCTACATCAAGTTAGGACAGCTGATCGCGAGTCGTCCTGACATTTTCCCTGCACACCTCGTGAAGGAGATGGAGCGGCTGCGAGACGATGTCGATCCGATTCCATTTGCGGAGATCAAGCAGGTGCTCGAGGATTCTCTCGGCAGAAAAATCTCCGAGTGCTTCCGTCAAGTAGATGAGCAACCGGTCGCCAGCGCTTCGATCGCTCAGGTCTATCGCGGAATGACCCTCGACGGCCATCGGGTAGCGATCAAGGTTCGCAAACCCGGCATCGAGAAACTGATTCACAGAGACATCGGTTTGCTCGATCAGTTTGCCGAAGCCCTCGCTCGCCAGCCCGAATCAGGCGGCTTTGATCCCCACGGAGTTGTGCGGGAGTTACGTCATGCTCTCGAGAATGAGATCAATTTCAACTTCGAGCGCAATGCCATCGACAGAATTCGTGACGCGTTTGCTGATAGCGATGAGATCTGCATCCCGGGCACTTACCCTGCTGTTTCAAGTCGTGAGGTGCTGGTCATGGACTGGATCGAAGGTGTTTCCCTCGGGCATGCCGAACTCGACGACCAGCAAAGAGGGAAAGTGGTGCGGATGTGTGCGCGGTCTCTCTTCACGATGATTTTTCGACACGGACAATTTCATGGGGATCCGCATCCATCCAATATCATTCTCCGGCCCGATGGTCGTCTCTGCTGGATCGACTTCGGTCTCACGGGACTGCTCACGAAGGAACTTCGCTGGCGTCTGTCGAAGATGTTGA
>JBBWWE010000081.1:0-3177 GCA_050256595.1 Planctomycetota bacterium | reverse complement strand
GGAGTCACTGCTGATCGCGCCGAGCATCGGGCCGTGCAGCAGCTGGAGTGAGTCGTTCTGCCGTGCCCACTGGCGATATTGATCGGTAGCGTAAAGCGGGGCCAGCCGGTCGCGGGGTCCGGCCACCAGGCGTCCGAAGGGGAGCCCGGCATCGAGTGCAGCACGCGCGTGCACTACGGCCTGGTCGGTTTTCTTGGCTTCCAGGGCCGCCAGCATACGGACGAAGTGTGTTTCGGCGCTTGCCGCTTCGACCTTTTCCAGTTCCGCCAATGCCTTGTCGACGTCTCCGCTGGCGATATGCCGCACGGCATTCCGCTCACGGTCATGCTGGGCCGGGAGCGAGGAAGTGCAGAGCAGGGCCAGCAGAAGGGCCTGTAGAAGGGCCCTTGAGGATCGCAACAGAATCATGGCTGTTTCAGGGTAAGAGAAGCGGGTCGTGAACCGGCATGCCAGTATAGCAGCCTGTCTGGGCGCCTACCATTCAGCAAGCGTGTCACGGACATCCCGAACATGTTCGATCACGTGCCAGGAGGTGATCACGTCAAAGTGTCCGTCGGGGAAAGTGCCAGTCGATCGGTTTCAGCTAGCGCGGGATCAGTATCTTTTTGCCCACCGGCAATCGACCCGGATCAAGCCCCGGATTCGCACGCTGGATTTCCACCCAGCGACTCGCAGCACCGAGTTCTTCTTCCGCCAGATCATAAAGGGTGTCGCCCTCGCGGATGAGGATCGAACGGAATCCCGATGGAACGGAAAGCGATCGAGAAACCGGCGAAGTGGTCCTCTTCGTGGTCACACCTTTTGCCGGAATCTTCAACTTCTGGCCCGGTTGCAGAATCGAACCCTCACGCAGCCCTGGATTGAGCTCGAGCAATTCGGTCCAGCGCAAACCGCTACCCAGATTGCGTGAGGCGATCGCCCAGAGGCTGTCATTCTCCTTGACGATGACCGTGGTGACGCCAGCAGATACCGGTTTATCGACCACCGTCACAGGACCACTGGCAAGCACCGGGGTCGGTTCAGACGGCGAAGAGATACGTCCGCCAGAACGTATCACCGCAGTCGCACGAGACACTCCCGCCTCGCTGACAGGACTGATGGCCGGCGTGATCTGTACATCGGGTTCGGGAGATGCAGTGGAACGCGGATCTACCGCGGACACATCACCCGATGATTTGACGACGGTTCCCGTCGTCGATCCTGCAGTGACCGGCGTCCGCTTCTGGACTGGACGATTGGTTCCCTGTGGATTGTTGATGGCGGGATTCGCCGTTCGTGTCCGCGATGGACCAACTGCGGGAGCAGAACCCGAGTTGCTTCCGGTGACCTGTTGCTCGGCACTCGGCCCGCGCTGGACCTCGCTATCGAGCAAGTTGGCGATGACGACCACCACCAGGACCAAGATAAGAATGATGCCGATTTTTGTTCCCGTACCCATGGAATCCCCCATTCCCTCGCGACGGTTAACGACCATCGCTTCCCCGAGGTGGGTCCGTACTTCAAGTGGGAAGAGCCCACTGACCGCTGTCGGAACATAACCCGTAGGGAAGCATCGATCTACGACTCAAGATCGGGAATCCAGGATGAAAAAAAGAGCAGGCTGATCCGGCTCACATCGACCGAATCAGCCTGCTCTGGAGTGGTTCTCCGGACCGCCCGAAACTACTACTTTTTCGAACCGGCCTCGGCAATCTGGTCTTCTCTGCGCCTTCTGGCCTTTTCCTGCAAGTAGACCAGCGACGGGCTAGCAACGAAGATCGACGAATAGGTACCCACCATAATCCCGATACAAAGAGCGAAGGAGAAGGCATGAAGCGCCGATCCGCCGATCAGGAGCAGGATCAGTACCACGATGAAGGTGGTCACTGAGGTCAGGATCGTCCGGCTCAGAGTCTGGTTCACCGAGGAGTTGACGACACTCACATAGTCGACATCACGGCGCGCATCGACCAGGTTCTCGCGGATCCTGTCGAAAATCACGATGGTGTCGTTGAGCGAATATCCCACCACTGTCAGCAGCGCCGCCACCACTGGCAGGTTGATCTTCAAGTTGAGGATATCCCCGATCAGGTAGTCTCCCAGAGCGATCGCTCCCAGGGTGAACAGGATGTCGTGGACCAGCGCCACGATGGCAGCCATTCCGAAACGAAGTTCAAAGCGGATCGCGATGTAAAAGACGATCGCCAGAAAACTGATCATCAATGCCACGAAGGTCTTGCCCTGCATATTCTGGGCAACGCGCCCACTGATGCTGCTGACCTCGGGAAATGGTTCAGAAAGACTGATCGCCTTCGACTTGGAGAGATCCTTCAACTTCTGAGTGAGTGAACTGTGGAGAGCAAAGGCCGCAGTCGAATCAACCTGTGCCTCACTGCTCACCTCGAAGGTGACGATTCCAGCAGCCGCTCCGGGGCCATCCGCCTCGACCACTCCCGCGACGGGATAACCGGTCGAGCGCAGCGCCTCTTCAAGCATGCTCGCAGTCAGACCCGATTGTTCATCAGGTCCGAGCCCTTTCATGACATGAAGATGAGCGACGAAGGCATGGGTCGTCGCAACTCCCGCTTCACCCTCGATGGTATCGACGCGAGTATTGGTGATGGCATTAGGTGCCAGGATTCCCGCACTGGCGAGAAGATCTCCAACCGCATCCTTGAATGCCTCCGTCTCGGAAGCCCCCGTACCGAGTGTCCTGGTCTTCAGAGCATATCGTGACGAGTCGACAGTTCCGGTGGATCCCAGCGACTGCACCTGGAGATCCTCGAACTTGAGTGTTCCATCTCCGGTTCCAGGCAGATCCGCAACCAGGTCGCGCAGTTCACGCTCGGTAGTCGGACGCACCAGATTGACGGACAACTTCGTCCCTCCGGTGAAATCGATCCCCAGGGACTCAGAACCGCGCCAGAAGAGGAATGAAACCCCCAGCACCAGGAACACTATCGAAATGACGCGTGTGACTCCGCGCATCGACATGAAATTGATATTCGGTTTGGAGATCAACCGCACCATCGAAAATTTCTTGATGATGTTTCGACGGATCAGTGCGGTGAGAATCAGACGGCTGACGTAAATCGACGAGAAGAAGGAGGTGACGATTCCGATGGAGAGGACCACCGCAAAACCCTTGACCGCTCCGGTTCCGAACTGAAACAGCACGAAGGCGGTCAATAATGTCGT
>JBBWWE010000080.1:0-2940 GCA_050256595.1 Planctomycetota bacterium | reverse complement strand
CGATGAGGATCCGGTCGAACAAGATGAAGAGCAAATGACTGAGCGTTTCAAACGGACGGACCATGGTGTGTAGGTAGATTTCATCGACATAGAACTTCCTGGCCGAAAGTCGCCCGAGGACCCGTCCAGCAGAACTTTCGATGAATGAGGTTCTGAGATCGCGTCCCTTGCCGTAACAGTGAATGGCAAGTGCCAATCCCGAGCCGGCGATCAACAGGCTCAGGAGCATACTTTGCCACTCGGAAACATGAAGCGACCTCACCTGGTCCGTGCTGAGGCCGCTGTGACCATGGTGGAGCCCGGTGAAGTGGCCGAGGCTGGCTTGACCACCGAGGAACTCGGGGACGTTTAGGAATCCACCGAAGGCGCTGGCGATCGCCAGGACAAAGAGGGCAAAACCGATCCAGCCACCGGGTTCGTGGATTTTCTTCTCGAGGCTCTCGTCGACCCGGCTTTCTCCCCAGAAAGTCATCGAAACGCAGCGGACCATGTAAAAAGCGGTCATCCCGGCGGTCAGGAAGGAGATGAGCCAGAACAGTTGCGCCGATCCGACACCGTTGAGGAAGCCCTGCTGGAAACCGGCGAACAGGATCTCGTCCTTGGAGAAGAAACCGGCCAGCGGTGGCACTCCGGCGATGGCGAGAGTTCCGATCAAGAAAGTGACATGGGTAAATGGCAAGCGAGTCTTCAGGCCACCCATCTTGCGCATGTCCTGTTCATGATGCATGGCATGGATCACGGATCCGGATCCAAGGAACAGCAGTGCCTTGAAGAATGCATGGGTGACCAGATGGAACAGGGCGGCAGAAAAGGCACCCATTCCCACTGCGAAGAACATGTAGCCCAGTTGACTGACGGTCGAGTAGGCCAGCACCTTCTTGATATCGTTCTGGGAAAAGGCGATCACGGCCGCCAGTAATGCCGTACATGCGCCCACCGCAGCGATAAGCCCCATCGCCTGAGGAGAGGCTTCAAACAGCGGCATCAGTCTGCAGCACAGATAGACCCCCGAGGTCACCATGGTGGCGGCGTGAATCAATGCCGATACCGGTGTCGGCCCGGCCATCGCATCGGGAAGCCATACGAAGAGGGGAATCTGTGCGCTTTTTCCCGTGGCTCCGATGAAAAGCAACACTGCGATGGTGGTTATCACACCTGCGGCTCCCCACGGGAAGGTCAGCGATTCGGCAGAGACTCGTGTGATCGCTTCGGTTGCGGTGAGTACCGACATATCGAGGCTTCCGAAGTGCTGCAGACACAGGAACATTCCGATGAGAAAAGCGAGATCGCCAATTCGGTTGACGATGAACGCCTTCTTGCCTGCGGCACAGTTGGCATCTTCTTCGTACCAGAATCCAATGAGGAGATAGGAGCAGAGGCCGACACCCTCCCAGCCGATGAACATCAGTAGCAAGTTGTCGGCAAGCACCAACAGCAGCATGAATGTGGTAAAGAGATTCATGTAGGCGAAGTAACGGTGATATCCGGGATCACCTTTCATGTAGCCGATGGAGTAAAGATGGATCAGGGAGCCGACTCCAGTGATCACGAGACACATGACCGCCGACAGGCCGTCGAAATGCAGGGCGAAGGGGACCTCGATAACCCCTTCAATCCAGATCCACGGGAATCCATTCCAGTGCAGTTCTGGGGCTCCATCGACGAGTCGGCCCCAGGCCGCGTAGGAGATGACAAAGGACAGGATCGGCAGCAGGCAGGCAGTGATCGATACTGCCCTGTGTCCGAGTCTCCGACCGAGCAACCCGTTGATCAGGAAGCCCAGGAAGGGGAGTAGGGGTATCCACAGGAGATTGGTATCCAAGTCGTTCCCCTCAGCCATTCAACCGGCAAAGTGCCCGAAGATCGATCGATTGCCAGCGCCGCCAGATGACAAGCAGTAACGATAAGCCGATGGCAGCTTCGGCGGCTGCTACCGCAAGTACCATCAGAGTGAAGATCTGTCCTCCGTGTTCTCCTGCAGGAGCGCTCAGAGCATGAACGCGGCCGAATGCAACGAGTGCGATGTTGACGGCATTGAGCATCAACTCCAGAGACATCAACACGATCAGGATGTTTCTTCTGGCGAGAACCCCGTAGGTCCCGACACAGAACAAGAAAGCGCTCAGGTAGAGGACGGCAGGAAGGCTAAACATCGATGGTCACCGCTCCTTCCTGGGGCTGTTGGCTCTCTTGCTCGGTGCTCTTTTTTCGCATGGTGAGATGCACCGCGCCTATGATTCCGATCAGGATCAGTACCGAGGTGAGCTCGAAGACCAGCAAGTGGTTATGGAACAGTTCGAGACCAAATGCGGCGATCCCACCATGGGAAAGGGGGACCTCAGGCAGCGCCGGGATACCTCCGTCGATGGCAAGCCGCGCCACTTCGGTCGAGTTAGAGATGGCGAACGCCAGCAGTGAAAAGAGCAACAAGGCAACCCCCGCAGCGAACACATTCTCGACAGCACTGCCTTCTTCAGGAAGGTTTCCGTCTCTCGGGTTGATCAACATGATCACGAACAGGTACAGCACCATGATGGCTCCTGCATAGACCAGCAGTTGCATGAAGCCGAGGAAAGGTGCGTCGAGCAGCATGAACATCACAGATACTGTCGCCAGCATGACGATGAGAAACAACGCCGAGTAGATCGGATTGCGTCGGGTGACGACCAATAACGAACTGATGACCGCGGCGGTAGCGACGGTGGCAAATATAAGATGTTGTAGCCAAGGGCTCAGCACTTAATCCCCCTCCTTGGGTCCCCGATTCCTTGTGGGAAATCAGAGGGACAGGAGTTTCTCTTTGTCGTAGATCTTCTCGCCACGTGTTCTCGAAGGAATGTTGTAGACGGGTGTGAGTTCGATGGCATCACACGGGCACGCTTCTTCGCACATTCCGCAGTAGATGCAACGCATCATGTCGATGTTGAAGATCTTCGGTCT
>JBBWWE010000079.1:0-1712 GCA_050256595.1 Planctomycetota bacterium | reverse complement strand
GATGCTCCGGTCGATCCAGACGATCTGCTCATCCTGCGTGGGATTCCGTCGCTGGGCGCACGGGATATCACCGCCCGGGTGGTCTCAGAAGTGGCTGCCGGCGACGATCAGGAGGGTGGAATCGGGGTTCGTTTCGTCGGGCTCTCGGCCACCGACCGCGATCGGGTCGCCTCTCTCGTCTTCACCAGACGAGTTGAATCTGACCAGTTGGATGGCGCATTCGACAGCACCGAGCATGCACTGCCATCGGATGGAACTTCCAGCTAGTTGTCGGATTGTGGCAGACGTTCGTGGAATACGGTCTGGTCGCTGGAAACACGTCCCGGGTGTGGCAGAATTTCCTTGGCGTGGCCCAGCACCACCAGCACTGCGATGGCGATCTCCTCACGGCCAGCGGCACCGATCACTTCCTTGACCGCATCTTCACGCCAGCCATTCATGTAGGTGGTCTGCAGCCCGAACGAGGTGGCCGCCAGTACACAATGGGTGGCGGCGATCATCGCATCCTTGATGGCGTACTCACGGAGTCGCCCGATGTTCGACAGAGCGTTCTGGCCGGCGGGTATCGCCTCAGTTGCGATCTCGCAGTACCGATCGGGCCAGGAGCCGACAGCCCTGGCTTGCTCGATGATCGGTGCCATATCCTCTTTCCAGGCATCGACATCGACGGCGAAAACCAGGGTCACGGGCGCTTCCAGTACCTGTCTCTGGTGAAAGCACGCCTCGTGCAGGGACTTGCGCCGGTCGTGGTCGGTGACCACCACGATTCGCCACGGTTGCAGATTCCACGAAGATGGCGCCTCGGTGGTCAAATCAAGGATTCGTTGCAACAACGCCGGATCGATTTGATCCGGGTTGAAGTCCTTCGTCGACCGGCGTGCGGCGATCGCGGCCGGAACGTCGAGCGGTTGGGGAATCTCCGGGGCTTCCATCGCCTGGTCTCACTTCTTCTCGAGCAGGGTCACCACCGAGGTGCGGTCATCCCCACCCATGTTGGCACAGATTCCTCGCCCTGGAGGTTTGGCGAGCTGGTAATCACCACACAGTCCATTCATCTGACGGAACACTTCATAGACCTGTTTGACTCCGGTGGCTCCCACCGGATGGCCAAAGGCTATCAATCCTCCACCCGTGTTCACCGGGATCCGGCCCTCCAGGGAAGTGGTACCATCTGCGGCGAGTTGAGTTCCTTCTCCTTCGTTACAGAAGCCGAGTGCCTCACACATCAGGGCTTCCGAGATACTGAAACAATCGTGCACCTCGGCGACCTCGATGTCGCTGGCTTCCCAGCTGGCACAACTGTAAGACTCAGCGGCGGCAGCTTCGGTCACATCCATCCGTGTGTAATCAGCGACCTGGCCCAGCGGGCCGCAGGCAACCGAGCAGGCTTGAATCTCGACGGCTCGATCAGCTCCCTGTCCGAGCCGCGCGAGCCCCTCATCGGAACAGAGAATCACTGCGCATGCTCCATCGGAAACCTGTGAGCAATCGCTGAGTTTGAGCCACGGGCGCAGTGATTCGTTTTCGAGGAAGCAGGGGTTTGCATCGGATGCTTCCGCTGCCTGCTGCTCGGTCAGTGCGACCGAGCGCATGTGAGCGTTGGGGTTCCGGTTGGCGTTGGAGTAGGCCTTGGCCACGATGGGAGCAAGCGTTTCAGTGCCAACCTCGTGTTTCTGGCAGTAAGCCTCGGTTCTGCGGGCAAACATCGCCGG
>JBBWWE010000078.1:0-1534 GCA_050256595.1 Planctomycetota bacterium | reverse complement strand
TGTTTTGCCTGTCACGGCCCCGATTCGGCCGCACGCAAGGCAGGTTTGCGACTGGACAACGCCGAGGGTGCCTATCGAGATCGGGATGGAGCCGCAGCGGTGATTCCCGGTGACATCGACAGGAGTCTGCTGGTCGGCAAGATCCTTGCCGAGGATCCCGACGACAGGATGCCCCCTCCTGAATCTCACAAGAGTCTCGATGATCCGGAACGTGCGGTACTGGTGCGCTGGATCGAGCAAGGTGGCCAATACGAACCACACTGGGCGTGGGTTCCACCACTTCGAGCTGATCCCCCCACCACCAGTGGGGACTCGATGCAACAACCGATCGATGCCTTCATTCGTGCTCGCCTCGAACAGGAACAACTTCCCTGGAAACCGCGAGCCGATCGGGAAACTCTGATTCGCAGGGCCACGTTCGATCTCATCGGTCTTCCGCCGACCATCGAAGAGATCGATGCCTTTCTCGCCGACACCGATCCGGGATCCTGGCAACGGCTGCTCGATCGGCTGCTCGCCTCCAGTCGCTTCGGCGAACAGTGGGGAAGAATGTGGCTCGATGCGGCACGCTATGCAGATACCCATGGTTTGCATCTCGATAATTACCGCGAGATGTGGCCCTACCGCGATCGCGTCATCGCACTTTTCAACGAAAACCCACCGTTCGATCAGTTCGTCATCGGTCAACTCGCCGGAGATCTACTGCCCGAGGCACAACTCAGCGACCAGGTCGCCAGCGGTTTCGTTCGATCTCATCCGACCACCAGCGAGGGCGGCGCGATCAATGATGAGTACCGGATGATCTACTCGGTCGACCGGACCAACACCTTTGCCACGGTATTTCTGGGCCTGACCGCCGGTTGCGCCCAGTGCCACGAGCACAAGTTCGATCCCATCTCCCAGCAGGAGTACTACGGCCTCTATTCCTTCTTCAACAACACCACCGAGGCCGAGATGGACGGCAATGGCAAGGCCCACGCCCCCGTGGTGAAAGTGCCATCGCAGGAGCAGTCAGCTCAGTTGAGCCAACTCGACGAAGATCTGTCCACAGCCAAGGAAAAGCGAGATGCCCCCCATCCCGAGATCGACGCGGCACAACTGGTCTTCGAGCAGCAGTGGGCCGAAACCTCCAGACGCTGGCAGAGCATCACGCCGGAAAAACTGACCGCCAGCGGTGGTGCAACCTTCGAGGCGCTGCCCGATGGTTCGCATCTGGCTACCGGTGCCAATCCGGCCAAGGACACCTATACCCTCACCGCCGTGATCGATGGAGCCACCTACCGCGCTCTTCGACTGGAGGCATTACTCGATCCATCGATGCCAGGCACCGGACCGGGGCGATCTCCCAACTCCAACGTCGTTCTGAGCGAGGTGCAGGCGCAGGTGGTCGCCGTCGATGACAAGTTGAACGCCATCGGCGATCCGATCGCCATCTCTTTCACGGGAGCCTGGGCCGATCACGAACAGGCAAAATTTCCCATCGGTGCCGCCATCGATGGAGATGTAACGACCACCAACAAAGGCTGGGCAGCGG
>JBBWWE010000077.1:0-10287 GCA_050256595.1 Planctomycetota bacterium | reverse complement strand
AGCGTCGCACATGCCAGCGCAATCGATCACCGTTCTGAACCTTGCCCTCGGTGGGAGCTCCCTCCGTCAGCAGCATCACGGTATCGGTCCCCGCCTCCAGAACCGCACGCCTCAGCGGTCCATACAGATTTCCACGCGCCGCTCCCCGACCCGATGGAACCTGCTGTTTACGAATCTTGTCGGTGAGTACGCGTATGCTTCTGGCGAGAGGTTGAACACGGGGCAAGGCCGCCTCGCTGCGACTGCCGAAGTGGACCACCTGGACCAGTGCATCGGATGGCAGCTCGCCGAGAACTCGCAGCAGTTCATTACGTGAAACATCGATGCGTCGAGGACCTTCCCCGTCGAACTGACCGTCGACGGTTCGTGACATTCCTCCGGAAACATCGGCCAGAAATACCAACCTCTTCGAATCGAGGGGAACGCCGTGATAGCGCACCACTCGTGTCTTGCCCTTGTCCTCGGGAGACTTCGCGTCAGGATTCGCATCCTGACCAGAATCGGTCCCGGAAGACTCCGCGATCCATGCCTCCTTGCGTGCCAACCACCATGATTTCCACGCATCCAGGTGCGGGGGGATCCCCGGTTCTGCGGTGATCGTGCCGAGAGTGGCCCACAGCCGTTCGCGCGTGGCGCCTTGCAGTGGCTCCGCAGCAGCCAGCAATTCGGTGATGAACTGTGCTTGTTGGGAACGGGGGAAAGCCGTCAGGTTGTCGGCCAGGACCCCGAGGGCCGCGCGTAAGATCCGATCTCCCCAGATCCCCTGACGATCTCTCCACGGCTCGGTGAGCGCCTTGAGAGCGCGCTGGCATGCTTGTTCCTGATCGACGAGGACGAATCCCTGCAGTGCTGCGATCCGCAGCGCTGGAAGTTTCTTCTCACGCATTGCACTCTCGAGCAGCGGCACCGCCCGCTGGCTGTCTTGATGGGCCAGGCAACGCAATGCTTCGCCTCGAATCCACCAGTTGCGTTCTCTCTTGGCCAGCTGCTCGATCAGTCGCAACGACTTCGAATCGAGTGAACCCGATGGCAATGCGCCGATGGCCCCCAACGCCATCTCGCGCGCCTCATCCACATCGGAACCGACCGCAACCGCCAGCAAATCGGGAAGCACCTCCGGATCGGGTCGATGGAGAAAAATCTCCGCCAGCATCTCATCGACGAAACCTGAACCGCGGCCCTTGTTTGTCGAAAAGCCGCTGCGCAGGGTTTTTCTTTGATCGGAACTCCACTTCTCGACGATCTCCTCGAACACCTCGTCGCGAACGGTCCCCGAATGATCGTCGAGGAGTTCGATCACCTCGGCCACCGGCTCCGGTCCCTGTCGAACGCGATTTCTCGCATCGCGGGCCGCATCCCTTTGCTTCTCCACCGAGCGTTCTGTATCGACGCGTTCCGGCGGAGCCACGGGAATCTGGCCACAGACGGCGACACTCACCCACGAGCAAACCGCCAGCGACAACCACCAACACGCTGCAGTTGCTGCTGCTCTCGGGCTAAAACGGTAAATCATCGTCGATCCCTCTTCCGACAGTGGCCATGGCATCCCCGATCGTAAAAAAATTGCCACCCCATCTCTACCCTTGCTGAATCCGTATCCGGACGACAACATCCGGTTGGCCAGCAGATGAGAGGCTCGAAGTTGAATCCTGGCGGCTGCCGGAAAATCCTGTACCTGGTCGCCTGTGCAGGGATATGCCTGCATATGGCCGGCTGCAGTGGACAGCAGTTGCGCGACCGGGCCAGAGATTTCGGCGATACGCTGCGCTGGCGCGTGGGAGCCGGAGTCGGACTCTACAGCGAGGTGCAGGTCACTTGCTGGATCCACCCGGCGGTCGGCTTCGCCGATGCCAACCTCTCCCCTCGCTATACCATCGGCTGGGATCCGCGCCCGGAACAACCGGCCGGGACGCTCCGAACTGCCGCATTCCCGACCTTGCTTGTCGCCTTCCCCTTCTACCAGCGGTACTGGGAGAAAGCAGGTTTCGGCGACCAGTACTCGCCAAAGCAAGGTCTGCTTGCCGGAGTGATCCTGATGGGAAACCACTACGTCGAGGGAGAATCCTGCTCCATGTTGCGTCTACACCGCAATATCCCCAATCCGATGCTCAAAACAGATCCTCAACTGGCGGCACTTTCTAAAACTCAGCGTCACAGTCGTAACTCGTGGATCGCAATTTCCGGTACACTGGGGGTATTGACTTTCGATGCCGGGATCAACCCGCTGGAGATCTTCGATGCCATCACCGGGCTAGTCTCCATCGACCTGCTCGGTGACGATGACCGTGGCGCTGAAGATGTCACCGCCGACCGGGAACAACTGCGACAAGCCGATCACGACGAATAGGACTCCAGATGCAACTGATCGAACAACTGCTGATCCCCGCTCTCCCGTGGATTGTGGCGATCGTGCCAGCACTGATCCTGATGTTCCTGGGCCACTGTCTCTGGGCGTGGGTGCTGGCGGGAGCGATCGGTTGCGGATTCATCTGGTCTGACGGTCCTGAAACCGTAGCGATGGTCGGGCGCATCTTCACCGTGATCTACCTGGCCGCGCTGGTGTTTGCTTTCATCGGCGGATTACGGCGCGTCATCCTGACCTTCCCGGTGATGAGAATCGTCCGTAATTTTCTCCCGACCATCAGCGAAACGGAACGAGAAGCACTCGATGGCGGAACCGTGGGCTGGGATGGAGAACTCTTCAGTGGTGTCCCCGACTGGAATGAATGGTTCTCACGGGGAACCTCGGAACTCTCCGCCAGGGAGCAGGAGTTCCTCGACGGTCCCGTCCAGGATCTGCTCCACCACAGCGACAGCTGGATAGATCGGCAACGAGGATCCCTGTCCGACGAGGCGTTTGATTTTTTGGCAGAGAATGGCTTCTTCGGCATGATCATTCCTCAGCGTTACGGAGGGCTGGGCTTCTCGGCTGCGGCGATGTCCGCCGTGATCTCGCGGGCGACCACGGTCAGCAATGCGCTGGCGGTCACCATCATGGTTCCCAACTCGCTGGGCCCGGGAGAACTGTTGCTCCATTACGGCACCGAAGAACAGAAGGACCGCCTGCTTCCGCGGCTAGCGAAGGGCGAGGAGATCCCCTGTTTCGCACTGACCGAACCGGGAGCAGGTTCCGATGCTGCCGGCTCGATGACGAGTCATGGAGTCGTCGTCAAGGAACAGGTGGATGGCGAGGAAGTACTCGGGCTGCGCCTCAACTGGGTGAAGCGCTACATCACCCTGGCTCCGAGGGCGACCCTCATCGGGGTCGCCTTCCGACTCTACGATCCGGATATGTTGCTCGGTGATGAGCAAGAGATCGGAATCACCTGCGCGCTGATCCCGGCCGACACCCCCGGCGTCGAGACCGGCCAGCGACACGATCCGCTCGGGGTGCCTTTCCTCAACGGACCGACCACTGGTAAAGACGTGTTCGTCCCCATCGACGCTGTCATCGGCGGCGAGAGCGGCTGCGGCAAGGGCTGGCGCATGTTGATGCAGTGTCTCTCTGCTGGTCGAGGCATCTGCTTACCGTCCAGTTCGGTGGGAGGTGCCCAGTTGTGTCTGAGGGTCGCCGGCGCCCACGCCTCGGTACGCGAACAGTTCGGACTTCCGGTTGGCCGTTTCGAGGGTGTTCAGGAGCCGCTGGTCCGTACCGCCTCGACTTGCTACGGGCTCGATGCTCTGTGTTTATCTTCCACGCTCGCTGTCGACAGCGGGGAGAAACCGGCCGTGGCCAGCGCCGTGGCCAAGGTCTATGCCACCGAGAAAATCCGAGAAGTGGTCAACGACTGCATGGACGTCGTTGCCGGCAATGCCATCTGTCGCGGACCTCGTAACGTACTGGCGAATGCTTACTCGGCGGTACCGGTGGGAATCACCGTCGAGGGAGCCAACATCCTGACGCGGTCGATGATCATCTTCGGACAGGGTGCGATTCGCTGCCATCCGTTCGTGACCGCAGAACTCACCGCCATCGAGAACAAGGACCTGGCCGCCTTTGACCGCGCCTACTGGGGCCATGTTGGATCGGTCGGCTCGAACATGGTGCGAACCGCGGTCCATCGTCTGACCGGTTCTCGTTTCGCCCCGAATCATTTCGATGGCGCCATCGGTCGCTGCCAGCAGCAACTGACCGGCCTCTCGGCGGCTTTTGCTCTCGCCACGGATGTCGCCCTCGGTACACTCGGTGGATCCCTCAAGATCAAAGAACACCTGACTGGCAGGATGGCGGATGCCCTCACCGGGATGCTGGTGGGATCGGCTGTTCTCAAGAAATATCATGATGACGAACGGCCCCAGCGAGATCGGGATGTGGTGCTCCATCAGTTGCAAACCTGCGTCATCGGTATCGAAGAAGCTCTGGGTGGATTCGTGATGAACCTGCCGAACCGCCCCGCTGCCTGGATGATGCGAATCCTCGGAGTGCCCAGCCGGGTTCGCAGTAGAACTCCCTCGGACCAACTCTGTGATCGAATCGCCAAGGATTTGCTCGATGGCTCGCCACTGTGGCAACATCTGACCCGGGCCGTGCTGCCGCGCCCGCAAGGATCTCCGGGATTGTGGACGCTCGAAGATGCGCTCGAGAAGGCGGTCGCAACCAGGGATGACAGAGCTTCCCTGAAGGTTGCCATACGTGCGGGAAAACTGGACAAGTCCCCCATCTCGACCCTCACCCAGCGTGCGGTGGATGCGGGGATCATCGATGAAGATGCCGCCGAACGACTGATGGTTGCCGAGCGTGCCCGTAACGAGGCGATCGCGGTCGATTCATTCCCGGCAGGGACATCGCCCGCCGCCGAGCCTTACCCCACCGATTCCGCCACCAACACCATCGCCGAGGAAGACAACTCCTAGTCCTCGGTCGAAGGCACCTGTTCTCGGGCTCCAGGAAGAACCCGCTGCAAGGCAGGCAACAGCACCAACGCGCCGATCATGTTCCCGGCGAACATGAACGCCAGCAGCAATCCCATATCCGCCTGCAACTTCAGATCGGAGAAGATCCAGGTCGCCACCCCCAGCGCCAGGGTCAGACCGGTCACCAGCACCGCATTTCCGGTTCTGCGTAGGGCGATCAGGTACGAATTCTCAAGGGTCGCCCCCTCACGTCTAGCGCGTAGCATCTGGTTGGTGATGTAGATGCCATAATCGACCCCGATGCCAACACCGAGAGCCGCCACCGGAAGGGTAGACACCTTGAGACCGATCCCGAACAGCACCATCAACACGTAGCAAAGTACGCTGACCAGCACCAGCGGTAGAATCACGCACAGAGTCGCTCGCACCGAACGAAACGCCAGCAGTCCCAGTGCGATGACCACCAGGTAGATGGTGACGAGCATCTCCATCTGAGCCGCGGCGACCACTTGATTGGTGGCAGCCATCACACCGACGTTGCCGGTAGCGAGCCGGAACCTGGCATCTTCGCGGCCAAAATCCTCCTGGAACTGCTCGACGGCAGAGGTCACCCGCTCGATGGTCTCGGCGCGGTGATCCTCGGTGAAAATCAACACGGGTAGAACACTCGCATCCGAGTTCAGCAATCCGGTGGCAGTTTCGATGCGATTGGTCGATTGCATCAGCATGGCGCTATTTCGGGGCAACTCACGCCACTTGGGAGAGCCCTCACTCCAGGCAGCCGCAAGAATCCTCGCCACCTGCGGTAGTGAAATGGTCGAGCTAACACCATCTACCTGTGAAATACGCCACTGGAACTCATCGATGAGATCCATGACCGAATGCTGGATGCTCGCATCCGGGACCGTTTCGACGATCACGGTGATCAGATCGACCCCGATCGAAAAGGAATCGGCGATGGTCCGGGTATCGATGTTGTAACGCGATTGCTGGCGCAACTCCGGCAAACCCGCGTCGGCATCGCCGATGATGACATCATCTGCATGCTGCAAACCCAGAACCAGGATCACCACGGCCGTCACGACCAGCACGGAAGCCACTGGTAAGCGGGTACAACGAGCCAGCAATAACCACAGTTTTTCACGAACCGGAGTTCTGCTGGAGAGTCTCTGCCTGAACTCCTCGGTTGCCTCGATCCCGCCGAGCAGTAATGGAAGCAGTACGAATCCGCTGCCAAAGATCAGGGTGACCCCAACCGCCGACATCACCGCAAGATCCTGGATCACCCCGATCTCGATGAACAACAAGGTTAGGAATCCGATCGAATCGCTACTGAGTGCGACAAAACCGGGTAACAACAATTGACGGAAAGCCAAGCGGGCAGCGTTGAGCGGATTTTTTTCCGAAGCCAGCGCTCCGGCAAAGGCACCCGTCATCTGCACCCCGTGTGACATGCCGATGGCAAAGATCAAAAATGGCACCAGGATCGACATCGGATCGAGCCCGTAACCGAGCGTGGTCAGTGCTCCCATCGTCCATACGACAGCAAGCAAAGAGCAGGCCATCGGCAACAAGGTCAGTTTCCAGGAGCCAGAAAATATCCTGACCAGGAAAGCGGTCACCAGCAACGAAACCGCGAAGAAGGCAATCACCATCTTGGCGCCACCGGCGATGTCGGAGATCGCCTTCGAGAAACCGATGATGTGGATATCGATGTCATCGTCGAGGACGGGGGCGCGAATCTTATCTTCGAGAAGATTACCGACCTCGATCGGATCGGGCGCCTGCTTGGTCACCGGATCGATCTCGACAAGCGTGGCAGTCACCATCGCCGAGGAAAAATCGTTGGCGACGAGACGACCCACCTGACCGGAGTAAAGCACGTTCTGGCGCACCTGCTGGGCCATCTCCTCGGTCTGACTCCATTCCGCCGGGACCACGTTTCCGCCCTGGAATCCACCCTCGACGATGCGAACAAAACTGACGTTGGGAGTGAAGATGGATGTGATGGAGGTGCGGTTGACCCCGGGAACCTCACCGAGGGCACGGGTCACCTGGCGCAAACGCTCCAGCGAGGCCGGATCGAACAGGTCGCCATCTTTGGCGCGCACGACGATCAGCAGCCGATTCGCACCGCCGAACTGCTCGCGGTGCTCGATGAAGGTTTCCATGTAAGGGTGACGAAGGGGAAGTTGTTTCTCGAAACCCGCATCGATGGCAAGACGCCCGGCCTGGACAGCAAACCCTATGGTGATGATCCCGAGCAACCAGAGCACCTGGCGTCGATGGTCAAAGATGAGTTTTTCGAGGAGGGCGGCGATCATCGCCCCTCCCCTTCCACCCCGATTGTTGGATTCCTACCACACCAGCGGATTCGATATCCCTTTTCACCGACCACCAGGATGGAACCATCCGGAAGTCCCACCGCCGAGGAGAGCAGCCGGCGTTCCCCTGGCGACTGATCCTGCCACTTTCCATCGACGCTACGAATCAGCACCCGTCCTTCGTCTCCGACCACCACGACTTCGCCACCGTCGAGGATCGAGCCCCCGAAAAGCGAGGCCTCGGAACCAGAATCGACTCGTTTCCAGTCGCCGTCTTTTCCCTCCCACAGATTTCCGCGCAGACCCAGCAACAGCAGTGAACCGGAATCCTCGAGACTGACGACATGGAAGAAGGTGCCCTCGTAAGGGCTTTCAGCGGCCTCCCAGTTGCCTGCGCCATCCTGGCTGTGGAAGATCGAACCGAACTCTCCGACGACCACCAACCCCGATCCTCTCTCCTGGATGGAGTACAGATGGGGGCCATCCTCGGAGATCAACTGCTGTTGCCATTGCTCTCCGCCATCTTCGCTGATGAGAACGGTGCCAAAAGATCCGACGGCGATCACCTTGCCATCGTCGAGGGCAACCACCGAGAAGAGCGCCAGATCCGCTGCGGGATCACCATGAACCCGTTGCCAGTTGAGGCCTCCATCACGCGAGCGCAGTACCGTCTTGTCATGGCCGACAGCATAGGCGAGGCCATCTTTGCCCAGCGTCACGCTGCACAGCATCCTGCGTGTGGGGGTTTCGATCTGTTTGAAATTTTTCCCTGCATCGGTGGAGCGATAGATCAATCCTCGCTCGCCCACCATCAACACCAGGTCATCGTAGACTGCAGCAGCGACCAGCAGCGCACTGTGTCCCTTGGGTGCCGGATAGGAACGATCAGGAATCTCGGCTGCCTGCTTAGACGTCCCGATCGATGCCCGCCCCTCGGCGGGTTCCGGGAACGGCAAACCCGACCAGGTCAGGATCACGACCAGCACAGCGATGAAAAGCAGCAGTCGAGACCGCATCGGTATCCCTTCCAGAAACTCAGGATGAGAGGCAGCCGGGCGAACGGGCACTTGCCACCGTTCGCCCGGCTACCTTCCCCTCTTGATGGTGCTCTAGCGACGACCCCTTCTCGCCAGTGCCGCAGGCGAGAATTCCTTGTCCTGGAAAGTCGCGGTGAAATCCTCCACCTGACCGGCAGCACTGATACCGATGGTGAGGTAACGACCGTTCTGGAGATCGTAGTGGCTGATCATGGTGTCGTAGATGGCCGGAATATCGTAGTAGATGATCGGGTACGCCTCGGAGACGCGCCAGATCTTGCCCGAGTTGTCGTACTGATCGATGACCAGCGCTTGCCAGGAATCCTCATCAAAGTGGAAGGTGCGGCGAGCATAGAGGTGACTGGTGCTCGACTTGACTGTCGCCTCGACGACCCACACCCGGTGATGCTCGTAACGAAGCAGATCCGGGTTGAGATGGCCAGCACGAATCAGGCTATCCGGATCGACCTCGGCGTTATGCGCCCGGTAGCAGTTGTAAGGAACGATCATCTCCTTGCGCCCGACGAGTTTCCAGTCGTAGCGTTCCGGGCTGCCGTTGAACATGTCGAACTGGTCATTGGTACGCTGTCCATCACTGGCCGTACCGGGGTTGTCAAAAGCAACCTGCGGAGCACGACGTACACGACGCAAGCCTATGTTGTAGACCCACGCCTGGCGCGGATCCTGTGCTTGATCGAGGGTTTCGTGGACGTGCAACTTGATTCCCGCAAGACGTGGAGGCGAGATCACCCCCTGGTAGAACTTGGCGAGAATGTTCTTGGAACTGGCCGAGGTCATCCCCTCGCGGTTGTAGCGCCACAGAACCTGCTCCTCGATACGAACCATCGTGTAGTCGCCATCGGGTTCAGGAGCGACCTGACCGATGGTTCTCTGGATCGCTTCGCCACGATAGCGGAGCATGTGATTCCAGATGGCGTGCATTCCATTCTTGGGAATCGGAAAGGGCGAGGTGCGACGACAGTTCGTAACACCATTGCCATCGGGAGTCAGTGCGGCGGTCGCGGCATTCTCGATCGCGGCGGCATAGATATCTTCTGGATAGGCAACGGTCCTGCGCGATGGGTACACATCCATGTACCAGCTGTCGGGGTAGCGCTGGAACATCGCTATCTGGCCGGCGGAGAGGAACTGGGCGTAATCTTCGTAGTTGCTGCCGTCGACGCGATAAAGCGGCTTGTCGCCGGGGAACGGATCGGCGTAGTGCTGGCCCGATTTCCAGCCAGGGATGGGTGCTTTGATGCCACCTTCCCACGGTGGGATGGTGCCACTTGCGGTTCCCGCCTGGATCGCTCCCATGACGGTCAGTTCTTTGCCCAGTTGTGCAGCATCCTGAGTGTTGAGCGCAACCGGTGCCGCAGCCAGCATGCAGACCGCCGCCACCACAACGATTCCTGCAGTCATTTCAGGTTTAAACATCTATGCCTCCTCTAATAGGAATAACTATAGGTCAGGGACATGAAGTCGCGGTCATTCCGCAAGTTGTAACGGCCCGCGCCGAAGGAGTTGGTGTAGCCGAGTTTGACGTCCCACACCCCCAGTGAACCGAGAACCAAAGATGTACTGATGGTCTTCCGATGCTCGATGAAGTTGGCGACCGGTACCGGCGAAGTGCCCGCGATGTCGTGGTAGAGAGCGATCGTCGGCGTCAACGAAAGCGACCCGATGGCGTTGTAGTAAGACCCGCGTACCAGCACTCGATATCCCATCGACAGCGCATCCGGGAACGCCGAAAGCGACTCCGATCCCGGCTGGATGGGAGTTTCGGGAGCGGAAAAATCGTCATAAGCACTGGTGTAGGTTCCGGTGGCTTCGTAACGGAAGTCAGCCTGATCCTCGAACTCGTGGACAAAGGTGGCCCCGAACTCACCCACCATCGCAATCTGGTCGGCACCCAACCAGCCGGACACGAGTTTGGTGAGCGTGAACTGCGCCTGAGAGACGTCCTTGCGCACGAAGCCATGGATCAACTCGTTGTAATCGAATGCGCCGATGGTGCTCTGTCCGAACACAGAATTGAGTGGCGACAAGGCGGCAAACAGGATCTCGACATC
>JBBWWE010000076.1:0-2134 GCA_050256595.1 Planctomycetota bacterium | reverse complement strand
GGCTGCAAGCAGCAAGCCCACGATGGATACCGCGAGCATTAAAAAGCGAACAGGCACCAGATCATGATGTTCGAGCAGTTGTATCGAGAGGGCAACGCCGACCATTGCAGAAAGCATGAATCTGGGTCTCCATGTGCGAGCGGTCAGGGCTATGAACATCGCCACCGCTGCGATGAAAGGCCCTACCGTGACCCAGATGGATTCGGCAGTATCCCAGCCCACGACAGGATTGCTGGATTGGGCGGCTTGGTACAATCCGCCCAGGATGAAGATGGGGCAGACCCACTCGAGGTAATGGGCGATTCTGCGGCGTTCCAGACGGATGCTGTTTTCGATGAGGTGGGTTACCAGTAACAGCACAAAACCACTCAACGCCAACGACCAACCCTTGCTCGCCGTGTAGTTCAAGGTTTCGGCACCAAACCAGCGCAATGATGGAACTTCTGCCAGCAAGAACAGACCTGCAACCAGGCCTATCGCTCCTAACCAGTGAAACGGACGGGCGAAGCGAGGTTTTTTCATCGTTTCAAACCCGGTTCCCATCAGCCATGCCGCGGCGAGTGACAGGATACCGACCGCCTGGGGTCCGTCTTGCCAGGTCAGATATCCAGCCATCAACAACAAGGAGAGATGGGTCGAGCTATAAAGAATCGCTGCGACCCACGCATAGAATGAAACTCCCGTTCGGTTTAATCGAATCACGGCGGCGATGAGGCTCACGAGACTGGCTGCGAAGAGAGTTCGATTAGCGATACCTACATCCTGAAACAGTTCGGAATCACTTCCTGGAATCGGAGCCCAGACCATAGCTGTTAGAATTGCGATGAGAGTCGGAACCAGCGACAGGATGGCGGCACCGAAGAAAAGCGGAGTGACGCGTTTTCGTGACAGCTGCTGCGTTAGCAATCCAGCAAACCCGAGAGTCAGCGTGATGCCCATGGGTAGTAACCAGCTAAAAAGCACTCCGACGTCTTGGCGGTAGATGGTGGCCGTGAATGCGGATGCGATGAGTGCTGCCCATATACAGATATATATGCCGAGTTCCCCGACACGAAGTTTGCGTGTTTCGGTGGGCCACAGGTCGTCTCCTTCGAGAACTCGTCGGTAGAGCCAGCGTAGTTGGTCGCGCTCACGGTTTTCGACCAGTCCCAGTTCGCACCATTCCTCGATGGTATTGACATGCTCTTCGACGCGATTGAGTAGGTGATCCTTGACCACTGAATCCTTCATCTGGACCGGCTGGCCGGCGAGATAGTTCACCAGGCCCTGATGCACCTCTTCAGCGTTGGGTCGCTTCTCGGGTTGATAAGCGAGACATGCCAGGCAGATACGTTCCAGGTCTTCAGGGATCTCCGGCCTAAGTGCTCTGGGAAGGGTGGGTTCACCTGCCAGGATTGAAGAAATCGTCGGAGGCTTCCCGAGTTTGGCAAAAGGGTGTCTTCCCGTCAGCGCTTCATGAAAAAGAACACCGAGAGAAAAGATGTCCGTTGCAGGAGTTGCGGGCAGTCCCTGGAGTCTCTCCGGAGCAGAGTAAGCGATGGTTCCCGAGAAACCTTCCTCGACGGTTGCGCTGTCCATTTCGATGGAGAGTCCAAAGTCGAGGATCCGTATCTCATGGGCCGGGGTCACGACGATGTTTTGTGGCTTTATGTCCCTGTGCAGGATTCCGGCACGGTGCGCAACCGACAGAGCGCGTGCTGTTTCGGATACGATCTTCGCGATCTGTTTTGGTTCGAGTACCGCCGAAACGTTTTGAAGTTCATGACCATCGACCAGTTCCATGACGATCGCTGCGTTGCCTTGATTTTCAATGACTCCATAGACGGTCACGATGCATCGATCCCCCAGAGCTGCAGTACGCCGGGCTTCTTCGATGACTTTTTGGCGTTGTTCTTGGCTGCCCTCCGTGCTGGCGAGCACCTTGATGGCAACGGGGCGGTTCAGAGTGAGATCACGCCCTCGATAGACCACGCCCAACCCACCACGCCCCAGTTCACCCTCGAGAACGTAGCCCGGAAATTCCAGCGGTGCGTCATTGGTATCACGAGCCCGAGGACGGCTAGGTGGCACGTTCGGGTTGTATTCGATAGTTTCGTCGTTGTTGGGAAGAGGCGTATCTTCTCCCGACAAACTG
>JBBWWE010000075.1:0-15047 GCA_050256595.1 Planctomycetota bacterium | reverse complement strand
ACAGGCATTATTAGATCTGGTGGGAGGATCTTTAGAGCTGCGACAACTCGCGCCAGATCTTCTCGATGCTGTTAGTCGTTGTTGGCCTTTTTTGCGCGTTCTTGATAGTCGAGCAATGCTCCCTGGAGATCCCGGTCTTGGGGAGAGATCTGTAGTGCGGTTTCGAGTGCTGCAATCGCTTCTTCCTGTCGACTGGAATCATGCAGCGCGACGGCATGAACGAGTGCGTAGCGCGGTGATTCCGGTGCCAGTTGCACCGCTCTGGCGAGACTGAGGATGGCGTCTTCTTTCTTCTCTGTGCGAACCAGTGCCAGACCGAGAGCGTGGTGGAGCCCGGCGTCATCCGGAACGCGGGTGATCGCCTGCTGAAGAACCTGAACTCCTTCTTCATCCCTTTTCAGTGCGCGTAGTATGTCTGCCAGGTTGACCGAGGCTGGACCGAAGGAAGGTTCCTTTCGTAGAGCCTCCCGGTAACTTGCCAGGGCTGCCTGGGAATCGCCGAGACGTGCTTCGAGGGCTCCCAGGTTGACGTGAGTTTCCGGGCGATCTGCATTGATCCCTTGCACTTTGCGATATTCCGAAATCGCGCGTAGCAATACAGGATGCAACTCAGCCGCTTGTGGATTCCTCATCAGTGGTGCAAGTAGTTCTGCGGCGACCATCCGGACGATCAAACTCGAATCGGTCAGGAATCCCTGGATCCTTCCAGCGATGGCTTCCGGTGGAGCCAGTGTGATGGCCAGCAATGCTCCACGTCGAACGAGGGGATCCGGATCCTCCAGGCCTCGATCCACCAGATCGAGGGTTGTGCCATCGAGCCAGCGGCTCAACTCCGAGAGTGCCGTGGCCCGGGCGATGGCGGGAGTTTGTTCCGATTCGATCGCCATGCGGAGCAGTTCCGGGGTGACCGAGGATCCGTTACGGGCGGCATGGAGTGCTTCTCCCCAGTGAAAGTTTCCGCTGCGCCCCTGTGGGAACCACTCGGTTAGTTTTAGAGTTGCCCATGTAGCATCTCGATCCTGATGACAACTGTTACATGCGTTGGGGGTCCCGATGCGAGCTGTCAGATCGGGGCGCGGGACCCGGAACGAATGATCGCGTCTCGGATCAACGCCCATGTAGGTTCGAGAGATCATGTGACAGTCGATACATGCACTACCCTCGCCGCCATCTGGGTGGTGGTGGTGAGTGGCAACATCGTAGATTCCAGGGTCGTGACAGCCGCTACAGAGGGCGTTGCCTTCGAGCAGCAGTGTGCCGCGATGTGGGTCGTGGCAATCGGAACAGGTGACCCCCTCGGCGTACATGCGACTCTGGAGAAAGGAACCATGCACGTAGACCTCATCGAGGATCTGCCCGTCGTCGTGATAGAGTCCCGTCTCGAGCAGACTCAGGAGGTGTGTTTCTGATAGATCTGCTCCCGGGACCGAACCATCGACGAGAGCCGTGCGACGAGAATGGCAACGGGCGCAGGTCTCGGTTTCCGCATGGTGAGCCAGGGGAGGATCTCTCCGTGCCACCTTTTCTCCCTCGGCTCGGACCCAGCGTGCTCGTTTGTCCACCAGGTCCACCGGGAAACCGCCCCTGTCCGGGGGAGCGAGACGTTCATTTTCTGGCGTGTCGTTCCACTTCCGTGCCCACGAGACATGCTGGCTGCCGGGTCCGTGACAGGCTTCACAGGAGACATCGATTTCTTGCCAGGTGGTGTTGAAGGAGTCAGTGGAGGCGTCGTATCCCTTGACCAGACCGGTCGAGTGGCACTCAGCACACATGTGGTTCCAGTTATTGAGGATGCCCGACCAGTGCAGCGGATCTCCTGCCGGTGTTTCTTCTTCCTCCGGGAACAGTGGGTACCAGCGAGTTCCTCCGGTTGCGGTGGCATCCGCCCAGGGTACCGGGAATGACTGGAGTCGTCCTCGCTCACCCTCGACCAGTATTTGCTGACAAGGAGTCACGCCGAAGAAGTAGCGGACCGGCAGAGAACGTTTGCCCTGGGCATCCTCGACCTCGATCACCGGAGCATCGTCGATGGTGATGAATCTGGAGAGGAGACCGCCGTGACTGACCTCCTGCCCGTCGAAAGGAGCTCGTGCGGCCGGGTCTCCCACCTCCGTCATGGCGAGATCATGGTGGGAGCCACTCCAGGCGCTGAGTTGCTCCAGATGGCAGCCAGCGCACACATTCCGACCGACGTGCTGAAGTGATTCCTGCGCCGAAGACAGGGTCAAGCAACCGAACAGGAGAAGGGTAATCGGCATGAATCTCGTCACGAGCAACGAGTGCGTGTCGGTCATCTGATCCTCCTCCACCTCGATCATGATGGATCGAGGCGGAAGAGTCGAGGGCCGTCCGGGTCGCTGATCAGGGACACGCTGTCGTCGGATTGCAAGTCAGCGAGTCATCGCTGGGATCGAGCCCGCAATTGCCGCTGCTAGGAGGTGGTAGGGGACCTCCTCCACCGAACAAGGTAGCGAGTCCGGTGATGGCATCGGCGATGTTGGTCGATCCATCGTCATTCATATCGCAAGAGTCTTCACATTCACCTCCGGGTCCGCCACTGAAGAGAGCTGCCAGAAGGTAGATGCAGTCTGCGATGTTGAAGGCACCATCGCTGTTGCAATCGCCACGACGAAAAGTTGTACCGGTCGGTGGCGGTGGCGGTGTGGCATATTCACCGGCAGTGACCGAGATGTTGTCGACTGCAAACCACCACTGATTTCCAGGAGAGGTGTACTTGATGATGAAAGCAACCTCCGATTCTCCCGCAGCGCGTGGTTCACTGAAGACGGTTTCGATGAAGAGGGGATCGTTATCAGGAATCGGAGCAGTGGTGGTGGGAGCTCGGAAGATGGGAGGGAGTACCCAACTGATTCCACCGTCGAGACTGAGCAAGACCTCGATGGTTTCTGAACCGTACGGCATTGCCTCGGCATCGAGGTGTAGAAAAACCTGGTCTTCTGCCGAGCAATCGATAACCGGAGTGATGAGGCGTTCATCTTCCACCGGATCTGGATTGCAATCGGAATCGATGATCGCGAAGAAATCACCCAGTCGATTCACAGCTTTGCCTGCCAGGTAGGGTAGGTTTCCTCCGTTATTGGCGGTGACCGATCTAGCACAGGGATCCTGGGTGTTCCAGGTGTCGAGGGGCGAAGTGGTATTCAGACCCGTGACCTGCCAGTCGGCAGGGATACCGTTGGAAAACTCTTCCATCTCGAGCAGGATCGTCTCGCCACCTCCGAACGTGAGGACATCGTCGATGAGGACGTCATCGATGGCGATCCACCAGTCCCAGTTCGGTTCGAAGTGGCGGAAACGAACACGAACAGTGGATTCACCCGCTGCGTACGGAGTCAGGTCGACCTCCAGCCACTGATAGACACCATCGGCATTTTCGATGGTGGCAACTGGTTCGACGGTCGTTCGGGTCGGCGCGACACGCCGGTAGGCGGTTTCCCAGGTCGTTCCACCATCGACAGTGACATCGATATCGAACACGGCATTCCCATTGTCGTTGAGCTGAGCCAATACCGATGCATGCAGCACCACCTGGCCGATAGCGGAACAATCGAAAGTCGGAGTCCAGACGTCGTGAGACATTCCTGAACCGATAGGATTGGTATTGGTTGCTCCACCGAAGTCGCTATCGGAGACGATGAAATTTCCGTACGTCTCGTAACCATCAACCTTGGGCGGATTCGGTCTGCCGAGAGGGTTGGTCAACGTCCAGGTGGAATCCTCGACGGGATTATTTTCGTCGACGATCGCCCAGCCTCCGATACTCTCCAGTTCGACATCCGAGGAATAGGTCTCGAAACCCTCGAACAGAATGAGAGTTCCGGTGCTGTAGATGCCCCTGCTGAAAAGTTCCGGGCAAGGAGGAGTGGAGGTCTCGGGAAGCAGGGAGTAGTTGAGTATGTGATGGCGGCCGGCTGCGAGACTGGAAACGTCATCGACGTAACTGGTCGTGGAACTGTCTACCGTTGCGATCACCACTCCATCCCTGAAGATCTCGAATTGTGCTGCAGAGACGCCGGTAGGTGGCAGGGTCCATTCCAGGACCATCTCCTGCTGTCCATAGGATGGATATACCTGCAGGTTTTCGGGACAGTTCTGCGCCTGTACCGACGATGCCAACGTCGAGATCAATAGCAAGACCGAGCAACAGGCCAGAGGCCGTGAAGAAAACCAGAACCTCATGGATCACCTCCTCCAGTCGGTACCGATCCAGGATACCACTTGGCTGGCTATCAGATCACCCTCCGATATTTCACCAGGGGTGCGTTGCTTCCAGAAACAGGCTATTTGAATGGGGTAAACCCGTTAACAATCCTTAAAGTGGTTCACAAGAATCGATTCAGCAAAACAGGGAGCCCCATGTCTTCGAGAAGAATGGATCATCATCTCAAATCTCTCCTCGATGAGGAACGGTTTGATCTATATCGCGCGATTTCAAGGTATGCCGATGATGAACTTGCCGATCAGTTGCTCACCTGGGAACGCAACAAGATTCTGGTCCCCGACGATGTGATCGAGAAACTCGGAGAAATGGGTGTGTTCGGATTGCTGATCCCCGAATCTCATGGAGGCCAAGGGGGTGGTCTTACCGATTTGCTGCTGGCTGGTCTGGCGCTTTCCTATCAGAGCCAGTCGATCGCCATCACTGCTGGAGCCGCGGTGTCGCTGGGAGCGAATCCCGTGTTGCTGTTTGGTACCGAACAGCAAAAGTCCGAGCATCTACCAGACCTGGCTTGTGGAAAAAGGATGTTCGCTTTCGGCCTTTCAGAACCCGGACGGGGATCGGATGCAGCAAATCCAGAGGTGGTTGCCGAACAACTTGGCGATCGCTTTGTCATCCGGGGAGAGAAATGCTGGAGCACGAATGCCGCCTGGGCGAGCCATATCGTGGTCCATGCCCTGACCGATGCCAGTGGACGAAACGGTCATCGAAGCACCTGCTTCATCGTTCCCAGGAATCGAGAAGGGGTTCACTACCAGGAGATGGAGGGAAAGACCGTATGGCCGCTTTCCTCGACCGGATCGATCGTCTTCGATGGGGTCGAGGCCACCACCGATGAGATTCTGGGGGAGCTGCACGAAGGATTCCCTGTCATGGCAACAGTGCTCAATGGCGGGCGTCTCTTTGTCGCCTCACTGGCGCTGGGATCGCTCGCTTTTGCGCTCGACAAAGTTTGCAAATATGTCCAGCAAAGAGAGCAATTCGGCGGTCCCATCGGGAGATTCCAGAGGGTCCAGGATGTCATCCTTGAGATGGATCTTGTTCTCGAAAGAAACCTCACCTGGATGATGGAACTCGGTAAGAGATATGGCGAGAACACGATGGAACGCGAACAGGCGATCAAGTTAAAGATCGATACCAGTCGAGCCGCTTCCAGGTTGCTGCTGGAAGCGATGGAAGTCTGTGGGGGAGTCTCAGCACTCGACGAATTCGGTCTGGCGCGACATTCGGCCGATTTGTTCGTGACTCGAGTGGGAGAGGGATCCAACCGGGCTCTGATGACCCAGGCCGTTCGTCCATTGCTTCCTGACATCGCCGATCAGTTGCAGTGAGTCGCTTCGATTCTATTTGTCGCCGGGCATCGGATAGCAGTACTGGGTGTAGGGAGTCTCGGCCTTGCTCTGTAGTTCCAGATGTCGAACCAGTAGCGCTGGACTGATGGTGGACACCGGAACGAACCCGCTCTCTGCTCCGCACCACGCATTATCGATTTCCGGGCGATCTCCTGCGGCGATGATTCCGTGGATTGCGTTGAGTGGGGTACCGATGAAATTGATTCCACGTATCAGTTCTTCGCGACCGTCCGGATAGATTCTTGAGGCGAGGTTCACTTCGCCGAGAAAGGCCTGAAAATCATATGCCTCGGTCGCCGTCTCACCGTCTGAAGCATCCATGATGCGAATGCCATAAGGGACTCCCTGGACCTTGATCTGCTCGACCAGTTGTTGCTTGAGAGATTTCTCATCGTGACCAACTGCGGTCTCCAGGATCGTCACTCCCATGCGGCTCATCGCTCGTTCGTGTCGATGGGATCGGGAATGGCCATTCGATCTATGGCCTTTTTTGACCGGGATTCTCCCGGTCAAAAAACCTGACAACTTCCCCGATTCAATCAGCCGTGCGTCGCTTGCCGCGGTCCCCTCGTCATCGAAGCGATAATGGCCAACCAATCCCTGTTCAGTGCCCTGGGGATCTTGCCAGCAGTTCAGGCTTGGATCGTCATGAAGGGTCAGGAAATCGGGGAGTACTTTCTTGCCCAGAGAATCTGCAAAGGTCCGAGCCTCCCCGTTTGCTCGAAGTCGGTTTCCCTCCAGTCGATGACCCAGTGCCTCGTGTACCATCAATCCAGCCGGTACAGGGTCGAGCAGAACCGGGCCCGAATAGGAATGGATGCGCGGAGCAGCGGCGATCTTTTTCAGCAACCTGGCCGCCGACCGGATCTGACGCCTGAAATTTGTAAGATCAGGCAGTTCGTCGGGTGTCCTGGCGAAGTGACTGATGGTCCAGGGGAGTCCATCTCCTGTGGAACTCAGGTGCCAGAGATATGCCTCCAGTTGCCAGTAGGAACGACTCTCGATGATGGAGGAGCCTTCCGTATTGACGAACAGATTGGTCTGGTGCCTCACCTTCAACTCGACGTGGCTGTTCCGGATGAGAGGAAACGCGCGCACGGTGGCGCTGGCTTTCTCGACGTAGTTCGACCAGTACTCCCGGTCCACGACGGGAAGATCGATGGGGCCTCGATCGATCACCGGCTTGCATTTTTGCCATGCTCCGAGGTGGTCAGTGGTGTCGAGATAGGTCAGTTCGTGAGCTTTTTTATGCAGATAGGCTTCTTCTGCCTCCCGGTATTTTGCATCGGTGAGTCTCCAGAGACCGATTCTCATCGGATCCGAACGATCAGAGATGGGCAATTCGACGTAGCCATGGGATTCGTCCTCGTCGGAGTTGTCGAACAGCCCGCCATCGGCGATCTGGTCACGTCGATGGCTGCCCACATGTGTATCGGCGAGACAGTTTCGTCTTCGGCTCGATTCCTGGCGGTAGAGTGAACCGTAGCGTGCTTCCACCTCGAAGATATCGAGATCGCGAATCTGGTAGGAAAGGTAGAAGAGTCGCGGGAAACCAGACTTTTTCAATCCGGCGGTGGCCCGGTGGGCCTCCTCGGCAGCGACGCGTGCTAGCCGAAGTGCGGAACTACGATTCAATCGGCTTCCTTCAGGAGGCTTATGACCTGGGCATCTGCTATTTTCTTTCGCCCGTCGAGGAACAGAAGTTCCATCAAGAACGCACACCCGATGACAACCCCGCCCAGTTTCTCTACCAGAGCACAGCAAGCGGCCATCGTTCCACCTGTAGCCAGAACATCATCGACCAGCAGGACCTTTTGGCCCGGTTGTATCGCATCGGCGTGCATCTCAACCTCGTCACTGCCGTATTCGAGTGTGTATTCGATGGAGCAGGTTTCTCGCGGTAGTTTTCCCGGCTTCCTGATGGGTACGAAACCGACGTCCATTCGTAATGCTAGGGGGACTCCGAATAGAAAACCTCTGGATTCCGGGGCAGCGATGATCTCGACACCCAGGTCGGATACGCGCTCCTCGAGGAGATCGATGGAGATGGTGAATGCTCGAGGGCAGGCGAGTAGAGGGGTGATGTCCTTGAACTGGATACCTGGCTCGGGAAAGTCCGCGACGGTGGCGATACGCTCGCGGAGAATATCGATACGCTCGTCGCTGTTCTCACTCACGGATTTCCCCTCCCGCTAGATTGGCCCGCGGTTACAGACTGCGGGTTGCGAAAGGGATGCTATCCGAACCCTCGATGGGGGGGAAGGGTAGCAGCGATCAGCCGTGCGTCTCCTCGAATTCCTCATCGTAGATCTCAGGTTGTTCGATCTGTCCTTCGGCGACCAGTTCCTGCAATGTCGCCAGGGCATCGTTCTCGAGCTGGCGGACCCGTTCCCTGGAGAGATTAACCCGTTGCCCGATTTCCTTGAGGGTCATCGGTTCACCATTGTCGAGGCCGTATCTCATTCGAAGGATCACTCTTTCCCGGTCATCGAGATGACAGAGCAGGTCCTGAATCATCTCGATCTGGATTTTCTTGGCCAGTGAAGTGTGAGGTTGAATCTGCGAAGGATCTTCAATGATGTCCGAGATGGTCCACGAGTTCTCGATCGAGATCGTCTGGCTGACGGAATCGGCAACGTTAAGTGCGTTCTGGATGATCGCGGTCTTTTCCATGGGGATTTCCATCCGCTCAGCGATTTCGTTGAAATGGGCGGGGCGGCCCAACTCGATGGCGAGATCGGCAGCCGCCTTCTTCCATTTTGTGATGGTCTCCACCATATAAGAGGGGATGCGAACCGATTTCACAGTATCGATGAGTGCGCGTTTGATCGATTGCTTGATCCACCAGGTTCCGTAGGTGCTGAATCGACATTCGGCAGCAGGATCGAATCTTTCCACTGCTTTCAGAAGTCCCAGATTCCCCTCCTCGATCAGATCGAGCAGCGGTAATCCACGTTCGACGTAATATTTGGCGATACTAACTACCAGGCGGAGGTTCGAACGGACCATCTTGTCACGTGCTTCGGGGTCGCCCTTGCGAACCTCGATGGCAAGTTCTCTTTCTTCCTCGGCGGTCAGCAGAGAGTGTCGGTTGATGTCATGGAAGTATGCCTCTAGGCCGACCTCGCGAGCTTGCATCTGAGTTTCCTTCCGAGGCGCGTCCCGCTGCCCGACTAGATGCCGGGTTCAGCAGATGGATCACGCCCATGAAGGGGTCATCGGTCGCGAGAGGGTGTTAACTTTACCTTATTCTCGGTTTTGGCCGTCCTTCGAGCCCACCAGTCCTTCCACAGGTCCGCTATTTCTTGCTGAGCGGTATTTCGCTCCTGGGTGTCGGTCAGTGAAAAGGTGTTCCACCAGCCCAGATCGACGCCTGTGAGCCTTCTGAGCATGGGTATCGCATAACTACGTAGATTGCGGGTGTCGGTTCTCTGGACCAGGGCCTGCAGCAGCCTTTCCCTGGGGATGACGTCCTGGTCGCGTTCGTTGGAGATCAACGTCTCCAGTGCCCGTAAAGCCATTGGCAATTGATTCTCGAGAACGCGATTTCTCTGGGCGAGAGGCACTTCAAGCCAGCTGAGAACCTGGTTCACGGCAGTTGGATCGCCGATCAGGATCAGTTGTTCCAGCGCTTTCTGGGCATCTCTGGTGACGCGCGTCTCCAGCGTTTTGAGCACCGAGATCAACATGTATTTCCCGCGCAGGTCTCCCAGTACGAGCAGAGCGCGGGCGGTAACATCATCGGGAGATTTCTCCCAGATCGAAATCAACTGATCCAACGCCGAGGTGAGTTTCAAGGTGCTGACGATCTCGATGGCAGCAAGCCGCGTTGTACGAACTCTGGAGTCCAGGGAATCGAGAATCGATTTTTCTAAATCGCTCCAGGTTACGGATCGGTCCCAGCCCTCTTGTGCCTGGCCCGTTTCGTCGTCGAGCGGATTCAGCAGCACCAGGGTCTGGTAACTGATGTTGGATCGGATCTCGGCACTTTCTGGGCCCAGTCGGGATGAGTTGTATCGGTGAGCCCAGCGTCGCCATTTTGGTCGCAATCGGGCGAGCACGGGTCGGTCCTGGAAGAGAAGTATCGATCCGGAAATTCGATACGTGTTGCCTGTCCCGACACTGATCTCTATCGATTCATCCTCGCCTGCATCTCCGGTCTGAACCTCTCTATGGCCCGTTTTCAGCACTAATGATTGAACTCTCAGAGGCAGAGTCTCTCCCTGGGGATCGATTCTCACGTCGGCCATCGATAGCCGAACCCATTCACCATCTTCCTTGACCGGATAGAGTTCTTCGTCGGGTAGGCCCTTGAGCCTCTCTTGCCAGTATGCAGCACGTTTTTCGAAGTAATCGTTACTCTTGGTGCGCTGCCGAGGTTGTGGCTCGCCACCGATACCTTTCGAGAGCAATTGTTCGGCGGTGGAGCGGTGATTCGGTGCTCCATCCGAGAGTGTTGCTGCCAGCATTTCCATCAAGGCTCGCCGTACCGTTGTCGTGAGAAAATCAAAACCGGCCAGTCGAGTCACGCTGGTTCGGACGCGGAAACTGATCGTGTTGTCGGTGCTGTTCAAGCCGACTCCGATTTGCTCGACGACCTCAAGCCAGATCTCATCCGAGAGACCGACATGGCTGTGCTGTGCAGAGATGATGCCCAGGGCGATCTCTGCGTGCTGGGTAGCGAGCAGCCTCGTTACTGCCGTATGCCACCCGCCCGGAAGTGATACTGAACGATTGGAAAGATAGGCCAGTGTTCCCAGAACCAGTGGAATTCGGCCGCTGGATTGAGCGATATCTTGCGCCAGTGCGTCAGCGATCCTTCCGTTGAGCACCTCCACCCATTGATCGGTAGGTAGTGCACGGTGAAGAGAAGTCCATAGCGAGGCCATCCGGGAATTGGACCATCGGTGCACCGGAAGGGCTTCAGGAGACAGGATCGCCTCGACCAGTTCTCTGCCATGATTCCGGACGAACTGCTGGTTTTCGATCTGATTTTGTAACGCAAGCCAGCTCAGGTGCTGTCCCCAGGGCGAAAGATCGCCCCGATGTCGAACGAAGAGGCCGATGGAGCCCTCGATACCAGCCTCGATCAGGGGCGCAATCAGTGCGTCGACTCTCTCGGTAGAGATCACATCGGTTCCATCGAGATGATGTGAGATCAACTGTGCAAGTTCGACTTTTGCTTGCGGATCCTGCCTACAGAGTCGGGCGACCATCGCGGCATCACGAAGTCGGGGATCACTAGTGGGTGAGGGGATCGGTATCGGTCCAACCTGCTCCCAGACTCCCGCCAGTTGCACCAAGAGTGGGTCGTCGGACTCGGGAAGTGTTGCTTTGACAGCCCGAGCAATTCGTTCCTCTGGAGTGAGGCTTACCGAGGCTTCATCGAGGTCGTCACTGAGGAGTGCCACCCAGGTGGCGAGTTCTCCACCGGTCCTGGTAGTTCCCAGGGCTTTTTCCATCACGACCCGCTCCTCGGAGAAGATGATCCATGGGATTCCTGGCTCGACACCACGTGCCGGAGGACCCGTGATGCTTGCGGTGTTGATCCCCGGAAACAAAATTTCTGCCGAATAGGGTGGTTCGGTGCCTCGGATCTGGGCCTGAATACGGCGCTCTTCTTTGTGGGATGACACGGAGGTCTGGAGCAGATTGCTCTGGTGAAACCGGATCGTGGTACCCGTGATCTCATCGCGAGGCCGGAGCAAGGAGGAATCAGTGAGATTGCCGACACGGATGACATCGAGGTGCAGAATCGGCGGCGAGAGGATCGCCAGCAGTTCCTTGGCCCGAGCACGGATTTCTGGATCAGGATCCAGCAACGTGGTGCGGAGGGCCTCTACGGCTTGTGGTCCGGCCTCCAGAATCCGGCGGGCGGCCTCTTCCCTGCGCGCCCAGTCATCAGCACCCAGATCAGCGATCCAGGTCGCTACGTCGTCATCCGGGTGATTGATCACCACCGGAGGGGAGAACAAGAGACACAACAAGAAAAAAGAAGACAACATGGTAATCAACGGTTCCCGGGTAATTGCGCAGTGTCCGGGATTCTCCTATTCTTGCGGGCAGGACATTCCTTTGGGGGGAAATCGCTCAAGTGAAACAATCTCGAGAGCCGATATTCCCTTAGGAGTACTTTGCTCTTTATCCTATCACTGCCGGGGGAACTCTCGTTGTGGTAGTGCGGAGTTTCGGACAGGTACTTCTCTGAAGGATACCCCGAATCAAGTCCTGGTGCAGGACCATGGGTGCCTGGAATACCCGGAGGCGTTCAACGTGGCTGATCGCGCACTCGAATTCGAACTCGGTGAGGGGCTGCAGAGTTCCGATGGAGTCGAAAGTGAGCGGAGATTCGAGGTTCTTGGCGCGTCGTTACTGGACGTCTTTCTGAATAAATTCGATGCTCGGTGTGCAGCTCTCCATTTGATCTCGTCTCCCGATCACGAGGGTGTCCGTCAGGTCGAGGAGATTCTCGTCCGCAGTGTTGGAGGCCAGAGGCCGTCGGGCACCATCGACCAGGAGCTGCTGGAAAATCTAGGCGGACTCGAAGTGCCCCAGTTGATTCAGGAGTTTGCCCCGAACTCGCCCGATCCGATTTTGAGTTATTCAGTACCTCTTATCGATGGCGAGAGGATTCTCTTTCTCATCGAGGGAGATCCTCAGCACGGTTTTGAAAACTCAGCACCCGCCACCATCCGAGCGATGATCGAACCGGTACAGTTCGACATCCGGGATGCATATCTGATCACCCGGCAATCAAAGATGATCGAGAGACTGGAGGTAAGACTCGAGCGACTGGAGGATGCGCTGGCCCGGCAGGATCTTGAGATTACGCCCAAAGAGACTGAATCGATCGGGAATCATGTTGCTGAGGTCTTTACGCTCGGGGAGATCTCTACCGTGGATCCAGCGATGAAAGAGATCTTGTCGCAGGTACAGAGGCTGCGTGAGACGGATCTGAACGTGCTGATTCGTGGCGAGACGGGTACTGGCAAGGAACTCCTTGCACGTGCCTTCCATGATGGTACGTCGAGATCCGGAGGCTGCTTCGAGGTTGTTTCGTGTGGATCACTCGCTCCAACATTGATCGAAGGAGAACTGTTCGGTTGGAGAAAGGGCGCCTTCAGTGGTGCCGATGCAGATCGTGTCGGAGTGTTCGAACGAGCCAACGGCGGAACGGTGTTGCTCGATGAAGTTGGAGATTTACCGCTGGAGATCCAGCAGAAACTGCTACGGGTATTGCAAGAGGGGCTTTTTCGACCGGTAGGAGCATCGGAACAGATCTCTGTCAATCTGAGGTTTATTGCCTCCACGAGATATGATCTTCAAGAACTGGCGCAATCAGGAAAGTTCAGGGAAGACCTCTATTACCGACTCGCTGGTTTCGTACTCCAAGTTCCTCCTCTGCGCGAACGCACCGGTGATATTTCGAATCTTGTTCAGCACTTCTTGGCCGAGATAGAACTGGCCACCGACTCGTCGAAGCGATTCTCTGAAAGCGCAGCGCAGGAACTGATGGTCTATCCGTGGCCCGGGAATATCCAGCAACTCAAGAACGTGGTCCAGCAGGCTGTGTTGACCTGCGGCCGCCGCGTTATTCCTCGAAAACTGGTCCAGCAGTTCCTTGAAGAACTCAACGATGAACGATTACAGGGAAAGAATGTCAGATCGACCCGCGATGAGGTGGTCCTGAAGATTCCGGCATCTGAGGGCTTTAACGACATCATCGCAGAGGTGGAACGGTTGGTGATCCTGACAGCGTTGCAGCGAAATAGAGGCAACAAATCGAGGGTAACCAAGCAGTTAAAGATCCCCCGCCAGACTCTCTATAACAAGATTGATCGCTACGGTATCGAAGAGTCCGAATACAAGTAAACAGTACCGTTCACGACGATCTGAGAATTGTTTCTGCAATCGCCATGAAGATGATCGCTGCGGTCACGTCGTTGAAACTGGTGATGAATGGTCCCGCCACCAGCGCAGGATCAAGGCCGATCTTGCCGCAGAAGATGGGGAACATGGTTCCGCATACTGTTGCAAAGATGATTCCCGCTCCGATTCCCGTAGCAACGGCGATAGGAAGTTGAAGCCATTGATCGGTAATTTGAAATCCGGTTGCGATGAATAGCACAGCTCCCACAACGGTACCTATGGCGATGGCGATCAGCAGTCCAACAACGACTTCCTGGCGGAAAAGCCGAAGGGTGGATCTGCCCAGTTCGATGTCTCCGACCGCCATTCCCCGTACAACAACAGTTGCCGATTGCGTTCCGACTCCACCTGCGATTCCCATCACAAGAGGAATGAATGCAGCCAGTAACAGGCGTTGATCCGTTGCGGAGGTGAGGATCTGGGTGAAGTCATGATTATCAGGATGCATCCACGCGAGAATGAAACCGCTGATCACCGGTAGAAACAGCCAGGGGATCCTGGCGAGTGCTCGCTTGAGTATCTTCTGCTGCGCCGGGTGGCTCTCCGGGGCCCCGGCGAGGCGGTAGATGTCCTCATCCGCTTCATCGGAGAGGATTTCCATGATGTCATCGATGGTGGCAACACCGAGCAGGTGCTCATTTCCATCGACAACGGGGATTGCCTGGAGGTTGTACTTTCGGGCCAGTTGAGCGACGTCCTCCTGGTCCTCATCAACCAGCACAGAAATAACCTCGGAGGTCATCAGGTCGCTAATACTCTGTTGAGGATCTGCTCCGATCAGTTCTCGGATCGAGATCACTCCGATCAGATGACGTTGCTCATCGATGACGTAGACGTAGTTGACTAGTTCCGTATCGATGTGTTCCTGAATCAGAGAGAGGGATTCTTCCGCAGATAGTCCAGGATCTATCGCCAGGTAATCGAGAGTCATTATGCCGCCGGCTGAATGCGGAGGATGTTGCATCAGTCGTAACAACTCGACCGTGGTTGCCGGATCCATTCCTGCAAGAACTTCTCTTCGTTGTCCCTGGGGTAGTTCGTTGAGGAGGTCGGTGGCTTCGTCAGGGGGCATTTCTTCGAGGATCTTTTTCAGTCGAGTTACGTCGAGATTCTCGATGACCTGTTCACGGGAAGTTGCATCTGTTTCGTCGATTACCTCTGCCTGGGCTTCGGTTCCGATGGCGGCAAAGACTTTCAACTTGTCGTTGGGATCGAGATCGTCGAGAACATCGGCGATATCTTCTGGACGGATTCCCTCCAGGACTCGCTTGAGTTGACCATCCGGATCGGAGGATACGAGACAGGAGCGGATTTCCTCGATGAGGTTCGTGGGGTCGTGAGGGGACTGGGACAATTGTGAACCTCTTCCTTTCATGATCGGCCGACGATGGTCTCCATCCCTCCTCGGGACATCAATAGAACCAGTCGTTCTGAATACCTGCCACGGTGGCAGGCCTGCTCTGCCGGAGCGGCTGCACACTGTCATTCTGGCATAATCTTACAGTCCAGGACCGATCGGATAACTC
>JBBWWE010000074.1:0-6776 GCA_050256595.1 Planctomycetota bacterium | reverse complement strand
GGTGACTTTGAGTTTCTTGTTTTCGGCGTTCAGTTTCTGGCGAAGATCGCGGTTTTCCTGCATCAGGTCCATCAGCAATGCACGCCGTGTCTGTGCTTGCGGATCATCCGCAGCCGAGGGTTGGACCGCATCGATCGCTCCGGCAGAAGGACCCCGGGAATCCCTCGATTCTGCCCTTCGCACCGTTTCGAGAGCCTGGTCGCGATCACTACGGGCTTCATCAAGACTGCTGGCCAGGCGCTGGATCTTTCTTTCGAGCAGATCGATGTTTTCGCTTCGAGCTTTTTCCTCGAGGTCACGAACTCGTTCGCGTTCCGAGTCGAGGCACCGTTCCATCACCACTCGAAGTTCCATTTCGAAGGAGGCACCGACCTCACTGCTTGCGACGGCATCGTCGATGATTCTCCCGAAAGTTCCCTCCAGTTCACCGAGAGCATCTTTGGAGAGTGCGAATCGTTCTCGATCTACCTCCCGGTTTCTTTCTTTATCAAGCAGTTCCTGGGCACGTTCGAATCGATTCGAGAGTCCCTGAATCCTCGACTGGAGATCCGCTTTTTCATGCTCGAACTCAGCGAGGCGTTGCTGGAATCCCTTCTCGGATTCCTCGATCAAGTCCTTTAACTCCGATTCATCGAGCAATCGGCCACTCTCCCGGAGAGCGTCCTCTACCGCATCCTGAATCAGGTCCCTGACTGCCGAGAGATTCAGGACACGAACGCTTTCACGTTGTGCAGCGATGGTGGAGGTTCTCACCAGTCTCGATCTTGAACGTAGGGCGGATTCGATGTCCGGTTGACTCTGCAGGGTGGTGCTATCACAGAAGAGGCGGTCGAGCGCTTCCAGTTCTCGTGGGTGCGATGGTTTCCATCGCATCAGTAGCCCAGCTTTACTCCTGTGGACGACCTCCGCATGAACCAGATCCGCAAGGCCATCTGGTCGTTCAACGATCAGTTCGAAACGATCGCCGATCTTCAGTCGTACCGGGGTGTCGATAAGGACTTCTCTGTGATCGATGCGGGTCACCGGAAGACGCAGAATCCCTGCTTCTACCTCGACCACGATGCTCCAACTGTCCGCGGAGGACGGGCCCGCTGGCAAAACCTGATCCGGCTCGGGACTCAATAGAACTCCGCTCGTGACAGGGGCGTGGGTGGGGTTCCTGTTTCGAGTAGTTGTCGAAGGCTAGCGGGAGCGGCGTAATCCTGCAAGGTCAGTAGCGAAGCACAAGCCCTGTGGCAACTGCCTGGAGGGAACCGGGAACCCCTCCAGAGCGTCAGAAGGGTGGAGAGGAGCGGGTTTTCCCGATCCCGAGTCTTGCAGAGCATCTCTGGTCTGTTGGACATGTACAGGTACAGATGAGATGATCCTCGCTATTGGAGTTCCTCATGTTCTCGGGTTGTTGTCTGATCGTGATCACCGCGGCCCTCTACGGGATGCCTGTAGATGTTGTTCCGGGAAGCGAACCCTCATCGAGTGGGTCGATCCAACTCGGTAAGGTTCGCTATCTCTCATCCTCGCGCAGTGTCGAGGCGGATGGGTATTTCAACCTTGTCAGTGGATTCGTCGAGTACCTCGTCTGTACCCCCGGGACCAAACCTCATGAAACGCTGGTTGCTCTTGATTGTGATCCTGCCGATTTACAGACGGCGTTATTGATGCTGGGGATCGAGCAAGCCAGGAGTCCAGAGACTGAAATGGATCTCGGACCTCTCTCCGGAGGAGATCGGGTCATCATTTCACTACGGTTCCGGGTTCAAGATCCGGAAGGACGAGAAAGACTCCGCACGATTCGCGCTGAGAGATGCATCATCAATGCTCCGATGGCCCGCGAGATGAGTCGCTGCGGTTTCGCATTTACCGCTTCGGGCTTCTTGATGCTGGACGCGCCTCCTGGGGCACCCGAGGGGACGGTAGCGGCGGAGGAATTCATGGCCAGGGTCACCGGTGAGGTCATTTCCTTGTGTCATAGGCCCTGGGCGATCCTGGACAATCCGCTAGCATTACCCTATCCGGACGGCGACTATTTCGCCTATGCGGAGGTCTTGCCCAAGCATCGCAGGGATGACCCTCCCGCAGTGACGGTTTTATTTCGACGTGCGGTTGCAGCAGATGTGGATTCATCTGCGATAAGGATGGAACTACCTGCTCGTGAAAAGGAGTCCGAGGCTGACTCCGATGGCACTGATGGTGCGAGGGAAGGATAAAGAGATGAACAAGAACATTGGCGGCGGGTCCAGTGCTTGTTTATTGGTGATGCTGTGGTTGCTGATGGGAATCAGTGGCCTCTTGTCTTCACCCGTTGAGGTACGCGCCGACGACCCCGTCGAGAATCCTGCCAGCAAACTCGATCGAGGTTCCGTCAAGGAGATGATCGATCGTGGGGCCAACTGGATCATCGATCACCAGCGCCCCGACGGTTCCTGGGGTTCTTTTGCTGGTGATCCTGGGATCACGGCGATGGCGCTTCATGCCATCATCGAAAGTCCCCGTGCTTATCGAGAAGAAGACGGCCCGTTCATCTCTGCAGCAGTTCAGAATCTGCTTTCCCATCAACAACAAGACGGGGGCGTCTATGTCCCCGATCAGGGGCTGATGAACTACAAGACCTCCGTGACGATCCTGGCACTGACCGCGCTCGATGCCGGTCGGGACAAACCACGCTATCGATCCGAGGTGGCACGGATGCGTGATTACATCGCCGGGATCCAGTGTTCCGAGAATTCGAAACCGGTCGCATACGACCCTGCCACTCATACCAATTCCTTCGGAGGCATAGGCTACGGTAGTGATCGACGTCCTGATCTCAGTAACACCCAGTTGGCGCTCGAGGCGCTGAGGGCGGCTGGACTCTCCGAGGACTCGGATGTCTGGCGACGTGCAAGCGTTTTCATCTCTCGTTGCCAGAATCGAAAATCTTCGAATGACGTACTCGATGGAAAGAAGCAGGCCTCTACCGAGGACGGCGGATTTTATTACCACCCCGGGGAGTCAAAGGCCAAAACAGTAGTGAATGATGATGGAAGCAAGTCGTTTTCATCGTATGGATCGATGACCTATGCCGCAGTGAAGTCACTCATCTATGCCGGGCTGGATCGGGAAGATCCGCGGATCGTCGCGGCGATCAATTGGATTCGCCACCACTGGAGTGTCGATGAGAATCCTGGCATGGCGACCCCCTTGAATGCTTCCAGGGGACAGATGGGGTATTACTATTACCTGGCGGTGATGGCTCGAGCCCTCGAGGTTCTTGGAGATTCGACCGTGACCGATTCCACGGGCCAGCAACATCCCTGGGCCGAGGAGATCGCGAGTGCATTACTGAAACGCCAGGCTGACGATGGTTCCTGGTCCAATGAAGTTGACCGATGGTGGGAAGGGGATCCTGTCCTCGCCACCTCTTATGCATTACAGGCTCTGAATATCTGCTACAAGAATCTGGAGGACTGACCCTTGCCCAGGATGAAAGCGATTCGCGCCCTGAGGGTTCGACCAGAGGTGCTGGATCCGGGAAAAGTGATCTGCCCTCCCTACGATGTGATCCCGTCAAAGTTGCACCGTCAGCTGCTCGATCACTCTCCGGACAATGCCGTGCGCTGGATTCTCGGTGATGATCCGGATGCAACTCCTGACGAGGATGTTTATCGCGGTTGTGGGCAAGCGTTGCGATCTGCACTGGCCCAGGAACGGTTGCTGAAGGAAGAGAGACCTTCACTGTACCGTTACCAGGTCAGTTACCGTGATGATTCTGGAGAATCAGAGGTTCTCCAGGGGATCCTCGCGGCGGTCGAAGTTCGACCATGGGGGGATGGTGTCCTTCGACACGAGGAAATCCGTTCCGACACATTGAACCGCCTCGTCGAGCAAGCACGCTGTAACGGAGTGGATGCCGGCGTCGTGATGTTGACCTGTGAAGGGCTGGAGAAAGCCCTGTCCGAGACGGGTGTTCTCGATGAGACCGGAGAACTGCTGTTCGAGGCATCGGACTGGCGCGGAGATGTCCACTGTCTACGACGGATCGATGATCCGGAACTTGTCGGACAGATCGAATCACGACTGGAATCGATTCCCGCTGCCGTGGCCGATGGTCACCACCGCTACACGACAGCGATGACTCTCGCCGAGGATCCTGAGTTCCCGGGTGCCCGGCTGGTTCTGGCGTTCATCTGTGATCTGCATCAACCGGGATTGAAGATCCGACCGACACACCGCGTCTGGACCTGGGGTGCGGAAAAAGACATCGATTCCACGCAGGTACGAGATCGCCTCGTCGAAGCCCTCGATGATGGTGAAGGTGATCCCTGGAGCATCGAGATTCCCGGCGGTGAAAAGGTCAATTTGAGTTGCCGCCAGGATGCCTCTCGAGGGACTCTTTCTCGTCGTCTTCAGGACGTCATCGATGAAATCGGCGATCTCGGGGCACCGGCGACCCCTCACCAGATAGAGGTCGGCAGGAAGACCCTGAATGAGAGCGAGAAGGGCGTATTTTGCCATCTACCACCGGTTGGACGCGGTGAGTTCTGGACCCGGGTCCTCGCCGGTGAGATTTTTCCACCCAAAACGACTTTCTTCGAGCCCAAGATATCGACAGGATTGATCGCTAGATTCTTCAATGAGGAGCACCAGAGATGAAAACCATGGACGACCACCCTGTAAAACGAGCCGTTCCGCGGCTCTTCATCCCGGGGCCCGTCGAGGTAGAGCAGCCGATTCTCGATGCGCTGACACGGCCGATGATCGGTCACAGAGCACCGGAGTTCACCGCCCTCGGCGAGGTAGTCCACCGAGATTCCCAGAGATTTTTCCATACCCAGGATCCTGTATATCTTCTGACTTCTTCCGGTACTGGAGGAATGGAGACAGCAGTTCGCAATGGTGTCCGTGAAAAGGTGCTGTGTTTCGTCAATGGAGCCTTCGGCGAGCGCTTTTACAAGATCTGTGTCTCCAACGGCAAGGATACGACCCGGGTGGATCTCCCCTGGGGGCACGCGGTCAAACCCGATAAGGTTCGTGAAGAACTCTCCCGCGGCGACTTCGATGCCGTTACGGTTGTTCACAACGAAACCAGTACCGGTGTGATGAGTCCGCTTGGAGAGATCGCGGAGGTCGTTGCTGAGCAAGACGATGTGTTCCTGCTCGTCGATGCCATCACCAGTGCTGCAGCAACACCGATTTACCTCGAACAGATGGCCGCGATTGACTACCTGGTGACGGGAAGCCAGAAGGCACTTGCGTTACCTCCAGGACTGGCGCTGCTGGCAGTTTCCGAGAGGGCCCACGATCGTGCGGCCACCATCGAGAACCGCGGAACATATTTCGATGTTCTCGCCATGAACAAATCCTGGAAGAAAAATCAGACTCCGAGCACACCTGCGATCGCGCTGATGCAGGCACTCAAGGATCGACTTGCTGGGATCCTTGCTGATGAAGCAAGTTGGTATCAAGCCCACGAGGAGAAGGCGGCCTTGACCCGGGATTGGGCAACGAGGCAATTCAAACTCTTTCCCGAGGAGGGGTTTGAGTCGGTCTCCTTGACCTGCATCGAAAACAATCGTGGGATTTCCATTGCAGATCTCAACCAGGCACTACGCAATCACGATATGTTGCTTTCTAATGGTTACGGCGATCTCAAGGAGAAGACCTTCAGGATCGGTCACATGGGAGCGGTGACCACCGAGGATACGAAGGAGTTGCTCGGGTTGATCGACGATTTCATCAGTTAAGTAAAATTCGATCAAGGTTGAAGGAGGATCCACATGGGGGAAATAGCAATGCTGTTGGGGACAGTCTCTTTCGTTGGGAGCGAAATGGAACCGATCTTTGCCGGAATCGTGCCGGTTGCCGGCAGCTCACCGCCATGGTTCTTGGTTCTGGTGGTTGGGCTGGCGTTTTTGTTCATCTGGAAAAAGTCGGTCGAGAATTCGGATACCGGGACTGCAACTGGTTTCAGCCCTACGTTTCCTTCCGAGATCGAAACTCCTGTGGCTACAGCTGAGGTCGATACTGCTGTGACCACGGCAGGGGAATCCGTGATCATTGCTGAGCCATGCAATGTGGAGATTCCGGTTCGTGAAACCGTGCTTGCGGATGGTCGCAGTGAAGATGAGAAATCGATCCAGACACAGATCGAGCAAATGATCGCTGACGGAGCGAATCTGCAGGAGATCGCGGATGAGACAGGTCTTCCGATTGGAGAAATCGAGGTGATCAGTGGTTTGCAGCAACGGAGATCGCCCGAGTCCGCTTGACGCTCTGGTGCGGATTGCTTAGTCTCGGCTCTCTGATTTTTGTATCGTTCGCGGGGTGGAGCAGTTGGCAGCTCGTCGGGCTCATAACCCGAAGGTCGCAGGTTCGAGTCCTGCCCCCGCTACCAGAATTCACTGAGCGGTCGACGGCAACGTCGACCGCTCTTTTCAATTTCGGTTGCGGGGGTGAGCCCTATCACTGTTCAAAACCTCCCTCAAACACGTTGTGCACACCGATAGACGATATTCTCAGGTCGTCCCGAGAGCCCTTCGGAGATGATCCAAAACGGTCAGATTCTTCCCTTGAGCAGTTGTTTAGCCGGTTTTGTCGCCGAATTAGGGTGGTAGAATCGAAGGGTCGAGGCCAGGTGGAGCGCTTCGCAATTGTGTGAATTTCCATCGGGTTTTTGGCTCAAGTCCAACCTTATTTCAATGGGATTGGTTGTGGTGTGTAGAGAATCACGTTGGCTCTTCAGGAGGAAATAGATGCATTTTTCATTCATTCAGCGATCTGCATATCTTGTCGTTGCTCTT
>JBBWWE010000073.1:0-13425 GCA_050256595.1 Planctomycetota bacterium | reverse complement strand
CCGGTTCTAAACAAAGAGCCAGAGCCAAAGACAGAGCAGGGGTTGCGTCGGGTTCCCTTATGAGCCGAGCGAATGAGTTTAAAGAGGCAAACATGAAATTCAAATGTCACACACACGAACTTCTTGATGCCGTGTCGCTGGTCTCTGGTGTAGTGCCAGGGAACCCAACCCGACCGGTTCTTCAGTCAGCGAAACTTCACGCGACAAAAAAAGGGCTTCAAGTCATCGGCACCGATCTTGAAGTTGGTCTCCAGGTTCAAGTAGACGAGGTTGTGGTTGAGAAAGCTGGAGCCTGTTTGATTCCTTGTGCGCGGCTTGTTGCTATTTTAAGAGAACTACAAGATCCGGAGTTTGTTTTAAAAATAGACGCAGCGGGACAGGCCTGCGTTTCTGCCGGGGCTTCACAATTTAAACTACCCACAGGCCCTCTCGATGAGTTTCCTTCGGTTGAGTTCTCGCCACCAGGACCAGCGATCAAGATGTCGCGCGAGGAGCTTCTTCAAACCCTACGCAGGGTAAGCGTGGCTGCTGCGCGCGACGCAACCCGATTCAACATGCATAGTGTTCTTTTTGATGCGCAAGGAGACGAGCTGAGAATAGTAAGCACCGACGGGAAAAGAATGGCAGTAAGTTCAGTTTCAGTCACTGCTGGAGGTAAAGGGGGGCTCCCTGAGGGGCAATTTATCCTTCCTCTTAAAGGGGCAGAGTTGCTTTCTAAAATTCTAGCCGACGAAACCGAAGAGGACGTGGTTCTCCATCTCGACCAAAACGAGGTGACTTATATCTCGGAGCGGGTTTCTCTGTCGTGTCGCCTTGTTGAAGGGAAGTTTCCAGAGTACGAACGGGCGGTGCCTAAGAAGTTTGAGTGCGTTTATGTAATAAACACAGAAGACCTGCTGGTTTCTCTACGACAGGCCGCACTGATGACTACCAGAGAGACCAACTCCGTGCGGTTTTTGTTTGGTTCCAAAACAGCGACCCTTTCTAGTTCCGCAAGCAACGTCGGGGAGTCGCGAATTAAGTTTCCTGTCGAAAAAACCGAAGGGGAAGATGACGAATTTGTTGTCCACTTTAACCCCAGCTACCTGATCGAGCTCCTCAGGGTGATCGGGACCACAACAGTGAAGTGTGGTTTCTGCGACGGAAAAACCGCCGGCCTCTTCACCATTCCAGACGATGAAAAAGCATACCAACACATCGTCATGCCGCTCGTTGTGAACGAGATGCAAGAAGCTTGAACGACCCATCTGTGCCTCCGGCCCGCTTCTTGGAGTTCGAGAGAGAAAAAACCAGGAGAGAAAAAGAGGCCGCAAGCGCGCACCATCTTTCACAGAGCCTCGACAGGCTCATGAAGGATTTAGCACCCGCTCGCGGCAAAGACCCCATAGGAAGCCTCGAGGATGTCTGTGTGTTGTGGCGACAGGCCGTCGGGGACGAACTCGGCAACCTTAGCGAGCCGTACCGATGGCAGGGGGGCGTGTTGACCGTACGGGTCCACTCGGTCCCACTCGCGACAGAGTTGCAGGGTTTTGAAGAGAAGGCTCTAGTGGCCCGCCTTTCAGAGGCGGGGCTGGAGGGGATTCATTCAATCCGATTCAGGGGAGGCGAGCGCTTCAGCGACACCACCAAAAGAGAGGGTTGCGAGAATTGAGCGATCAACAGCGGGAACAATACTCGGGCTCTAATATCAAGGTCCTGGAGGGGGTCGATGCGGTCCGCAAAAGGCCGGGCATGTACATCGGCAGCACCGGGCCCTCAGGGCTTCATCATCTTGTTTATGAGGTGGTGGACAACTGCATCGATGAGGCGATGGCGGGCTACGCCAAGCACGTGACGGTGGTGATCAATAAAGACGGAAGCCTTTCTGTTGAAGATGACGGCCGCGGGATCCCCATCGACTGGCACGAGGATCAACAGATGTCGGCCGTTGAGGTGGTCATGACCAAACTCCACGCCGGCGGCAAGTTCGACAACGAGACCTACAAGGTTTCCGGGGGTCTTCATGGAGTGGGCGTTTCTGTGGTCAACGCACTATCCTCCGAGCTCACGGTAGAGGTTCGCCGTGACGGGGAGCGCTGGAAGCAGAGTTATTCACGCGGGGTTCCCACATCTAAACTAGAAAAAGCGGGAGACGCCGACAACACGGGAACCCTCATCACCTTCCAGGCGGATCCAGAAATCTTCGACACGGTGGTTTTTCAGCGCGAAGTGCTAGGGAAGAGACTGCGCGAGCTGGCCTACCTGAACGCGGGTCTCGAAATCACTTACATCGACGAACGCGCCGACGAAGAAAGGCACGAAGAAACCTTCTGTTTTCCGGATGGCCTCACAGCGTTCATCCGGGACATCAACTCAAAAAGAGCGACTGTTTATGAAGAGGTGGTTTCGTTTCAAAAGGAAGTCGACGACGTGGTCATCGATGTCGCGATGCAGCACAACGATGGCTATTCACAGGAACAGATCCTTACCTTCGCCAACAATATCAACACTCATCACGGCGGAACCCACCTGAGTGGTTTTCGCTCATCTCTGACACGCACCTTCAACCGGTTCGCCAAGGAGATGAACCTGTTCAAGAACGACACCCCGCCGGATGGCAAGGATTACCAGGAGGGCCTGGCTGCGGTGGTGAGCGTCAAGCTCCCCGACCCACAGTTCGAGGGGCAGACCAAAGAGAAACTGGGCAACACCGAAATCGAGGGGGTCGTCCAGTCGCTGGTCAATGAAGCACTGGGGCATTGGATCAACATGAACCCCACGGTTGGCAAGAAGATCATCAACAAAGCGCTCGAGGCAGCGCGTGCTCGGGAGGCCGCCCGCAAGGCGCGCGACCTGACTCGCCGGAAGGGCCTCCTGAGTGCAGGAAGCCTGCCCGGCAAGCTTCACGACTGCCGGAGCCGCAATCGCGACGAGACGGAGCTCTTCATCGTAGAGGGAGATTCCGCGGGGGGCTCCGCCAAAGGCGGCCGCGATTCGATGGTGCAGGCGATCCTCCCCATCAAGGGAAAGATCCTCAACGTGGAAAAGGCGCGGATCGACAAGGCGCTACAGCACGAAGAAATCCAGGCAATCATCACGGCGCTTGGTACAGGGATCGGTGACGAGTTCGACATCGAAAAGTTGCGCTACGCCAGGATCATCATCATGACAGATGCGGACGTGGATGGCTCGCACATCCGCACCTTGTTGCTGACCTTCTTCTATCGCCACCTCACCCCGGTTGTGACACACGGCAACATCTTCATCGCTCAGCCCCCTCTTTATCGCGTCAAGTGGAAGAGCCGAGATGAGTACATCGTCAGCGAAGAGGGGCTCGAGGAGACCCTGGTCGGCCTGGCGGCAGACCACGGCAGCTTTCGTTTTGAAAACAACGGCAAGCCCGCCGAGATTTCCGGCGCGGACCTCAAAGCAGTGGTGGAGGCGGTGCACTATCTTGAGCGTGCCCAGGAAAGAATGCGCAGAAAAGGTTTCTTGCTCGAGGAGTGGCTGCAGGAAAGGTGGGCCTCCGAGGGGGCGGTGCCCGGGTTCCTTTTAAAAAGCGACGAAGGGGACCTGGTGGTGGAAAGCGCCGAGGCTCTCAGCGAGGCGTTAGATTCAAGAGGGGAAGAGTGTCAGGGGTTCGAGGTGCCATTGGCGAAACAGGCCACCGAAACGGTCAAAGCATTGCAGTCGTTGGGGTTCCCTGCGGCCGGGATTCTATCGGCGAGCGAAGATGACGGCGAGTTTGGGGTGCCGACCTTTGACTTCTCCCGCGAGGGCCACGAAACAACTTCTCCTTATCGCTTCGCGCTCGATTCGGCGGAGGAGGGAGGCAACACCCTGGCCGAAGCGGTCGCCGCGATGTTCGCGCTGCTGAAAAGCAAGGTGGCTCTGACTCGCTTCAAAGGCCTGGGCGAGATGAACCCGGATCAGCTGTGGGAGACGACGATGGATCCCGCCAAGCGAGTGTTGTTCGAAGTCACCATCGACGATGCCCAGGCCACCAGCGACCTGTTCGTGACCCTGATGGGCACGGAAGTGGGTCCGCGCCGCGAGTACATCGAGAAACACGCCCTCGAAGCGAGAGAGCTCGATATTTAAAGGCAGAGGAATCAGGAGAAGACGTCATGGCCAAAACCGCTATACAGGACCTGATGAAGTGGAAGCGTGAGGGGCATCGATGGGTGTGCCTGACCGCATACGATGCACCCACCGCGCGGGTGCTGGCTTCCTCCGGAATCCCCGTAGCGCTGGTCGGGGATTCGCTCGGAAACGTGATCATGGGTCACGACAGTACCGTCCCGGTCACCATGGAGAACATGATTCATCACACCGCCGCGGCTCGAAGGGGGGCGCCGGAACTGTTCATCGTGGGCGACCTTCCGTTTCTCGCTGTTCAAGTTTCTGATGACGAGGCCGTGAGAAACGCCGGGCGCCTCATCCAGGAAGGCGGTGCCGATGCCGTAAAACTGGAAGGCGGTGGTCCGCGCGCAGCCACTGTAAAGAGAATCGTCGAAGCCGGGATCCCCGTCATGGGACATCTCGGGCTCACGCCCCAGAATGCTACCCAGTTGGGTGGATACCGTGTTCAGGGAGTGGACGCGAAGTCTGCACGACAAATTCGCGAAGACGCCGGTTCGCTCGAAAAGGCCGGCGCTTTTGCCATCGTCCTGGAATGCATTCCGGCCCCACTGGCGGCTTCCATCGCAGATGAGGTTTCGATTCCCATCATCGGTATCGGCGCCGGCAGCGATGTCGACGCACAGGTGCTGGTCTTTCATGATCTGGTGGGCCTGTCCGGCGATTTTCAGCCCCGTTTTGTTCGCCGCTACGCCGAGGTGGAGCACCAGATGTGCGATGCAGTGAAGCGCTTCCAGCAAGATGTGGCTTGCGGTTCATTTCCCTCCAGCAACGAATCATTCTCGGCGGCCAAACCTGCCGATAAGGACGTCAGCCCCGAGACCAGCAACGAGACCAGCAACGAGACAGAACTCAGCGAATAGCCCGATGAACAGAAGCGCCCGAATACGAGATGTGGCTGTTGTTGGAGCGGGAGCACTGGGACGCTGGGTTGCCGCAAAACTTTCCTCGAGCGGGACGGATGTGGTGCTGATCACAAGGCCGAACACCACTCCCGCGACGATCCCCTGTAAGGTCTTTGATTGCGCTGATCAAACAGGGGGCACCAAAAACACAAACCTTTCTTCCATATCGCAGGATGTCGAGGCAGGCCCAGCGTCGGCTTTTCAAGACGAATCGTTCCGCTGGTTGTTGATGTGCACCAAAGCAAAGGATTTCGAACAAGCAGTTCGAGAGACTGGAACTCTTGTGGCGGCAGACGGATGTGTCGCGGTGCTCAGTAACGGGCTTGGCCACGCCGACACACTGGGCGCCTGCGGCATCGAGAAAAGCGTCGCTGCAATCGTCACCTATGGGCTTTTTGCCGCCGAGGATGGCTCGGTGCAATTGCGTGGCAGTGGCGGCAAAATCGAGATCGGGCCACTGAACACTGGCCACGGTGAGCCGGCAACTCACGAGCAGTCGCAAGACCTGGCGCATCGCCTCGACGCGAGCGGGGTGGCCGCTTGCGTTGTTGCCGATGGTGGCGAACAGGTCTGGAGAAAAGCCATGTTAAATGCCGGCATCAATCCGGTGGCCGCATTGCTCGGATGTGAGAATGGGGCCTTGCCCCAGCACGGTGCGTTTGCCCTGTCCGTCGAGGCTGCTCGGGAGGTGCAAGCGGTCGGTATCGCTGCTGGAGTGGACCTGGCCGCGATTGATCCCGAGCAAGCTTTGCGGGATCTGTGTCGCGATACCGCAACCAACCGCTGCTCTACCCTCCAGGATCTGGATGCAGGGAGAACCACCGAGATGGACTGGATCTGCGGTGCGGTGGTGCGGGCCGCGCAAAAAGAACAGCAAGAGGCACCCGTGAATCGACTGCTCGGGTCGCTTGTTCGCGATGTAGAGATAAGTCAAACAGCCAATTAGCGGATCAAGGCACCGCGGTGCCGATGGATCAGGAGACCGTAACCGATGACCGACGAACCGAGGGTTCTGCCTTTATCTCTCGAAGAGGAGATGAAGGCTTCTTACCTCACCTACGCGATGAGTGTGATCATCCAGCGGGCGTTGCCCGATGTCCGCGATGGACTGAAACCATCCCAGCGACGAATTCTCGTGGCGATGAACGATCTCAATCTGGGACCACGCTCGAAGCACAGAAAATGCGCCAAGGTGGCCGGAGACACGTCGGGAAACTACCACCCCCACGGCGAATCGGTGATTTACCCCACTCTGGTTCGAATGGCGCAACCCTTCAACATGCGCCAGACGATGGTCGACGGACAGGGAAACTTTGGTTCCATCGATGGCGACCCTCCGGCAGCGATGCGATATACCGAAGCTCGCATGACCGAGGCTTCTACGGAGATGCTTGCGGATATCGATAAAGAAACCGTCGATTTTATTCGAAACTACGACGACACCCGAGACGAACCCACAGTTCTGCCAGGCAAGTTTCCCAATCTCGTCGTTAATGGCGGTTCGGGAATCGCGGTCGGGATGTCGACCAACTTTGCACCGCACAATTTAAAGGAAATCTGCGACGCGCTGTTGCTGCTGCTCGATAATCCCGAGGCGCAGTTGCAAGATCTGCTTGAGGTGGTCGAGGGCCCGGACTTCCCGACCGGGGGTGTGATTTGCGGCCGCAGGGGCATCCTCGATGCCTACAGCAAGGGTCGAGGGCTGCTCACCTTGAGAGCGAAGACTCACTTCGAGGAAGTGACCAAGAAAAAAGAAGCGATCATCGTCACTGAAATCCCCTACCAGGTGACAAAGTCGAAACTCGCCACCGACATCGCCGGATTGGTCAAGGACGGCCGGCTGACCGGGGTGTCCGACATTCGAGACGAGTCTGACCGCACCGGGATTCGCCTGGTTGTTGAGTTGAAGCAAGGCGAGAACGCACAGGTCATCCTGAACCAGCTTTTCAAGCACACCCAGTTACAGACGACTTTTGGTATCCAGCAAATCGCCCTCGTCGATGGCAGGCCCCGGACGCTCAGCTTGCTCGAGTTGCTTCATGCTTACAAGGATCATCGACGGGAAGTCATCCGCCGCCGCGCTCGTCACTTGCTGGTCAAAGCAGAACGCAAGGCACACATCCTGGAAGGGCTCATCTGCGCGACCGACAATATCGATCGAGTCATCGAACTAATTCGCGCAAACCATAGCGAAGAGGATGCACGCGCTGCCTTGATGGCGGAGTTCGTCTTGACCCGCATTCAAACCGACGCGATCTTGAGAATGCAACTGCGGCGCCTGACCGGCCTCGAACGCGAGAAGTTGCAAGAAGACCTGCAGGAGACACGCGAAGAAATCGAGTACCACCGCAAGGTCCTCACCGACGACACTGTGGTGACAGGGATCATTCGAGAAGACATTCACGACCTGCGAGAGCGGTTCAAGGATGCGCGCAGGACCACCATTGAAGAGGCAGCCGAAGAGATCAACTACGCCGATCTGATCGCCGAAGAGGACGTGGTGGTGACACTGACCCACCAGGGGTATGTCAAGAGAACCCCCCTGACCACCTACAAGTCCCAGGGCAGGGGTGGCAAGGGGGTTTCCGGGGGCGCTGTTCGCGAAGACGATTTCGTGAAGAATTTATTTGTGGCCGGTACCCACGACACGCTGCTGCTCTTCTCTGACCGGGGCAAGGTTTACTGGCTAAAGGTCTACGAACTTCCGGATCTGGCCCGAACAGCCCGGGGCAAGCCGGTGGTGCATCTCCTCGAACTACAAAAAGAGGAGAAGATTCTCCGTATGATTCGGGTGGTTGAGTTTGACGACCGGCAGTTGTTGTTCGCAACACGTAACGGAAAGGTCAAGAAAACCCCACTTGTGGCCTACTCTCGACCGAAGCGAACAGGAATCAAAGCGATCAAGGTCAACGAAGACGACGAATTGATCGGGGTCACGATCACATCGGGTGAGGATGAAGTGATCTTGTCTACCGCTTCCGGAATGTCGATCCGTTTTTCGGAGCAAGATGCTCGGCCCATGGGACGTGATGCTGCGGGGGTTATCGGTATCGCCCTCAGCGCGGATGACCGCGTCGTTTCGATGACGGTTGCCAATAATAAAGGCGCTCTGATTACGGTTTGCGAGCACGGCTATGGCAAACGAACCCAGTTCACCGAGTACCGAGCCCAGAAACGCGGTGGCAAAGGGCTGATCGATATTCGAACTACCAAGAGAAATGGCAAAGTGGTTGCTGCTCGCGCGCTATCGGGCGACTGCGATGCGATGTTGATGACTTCTAGTGGGATGCTGGTGCGCATTTCACTGGAAAACGTGCGCCCCATCGGACGCAATACTCAGGGAGTTCGACTGATCAGTGTCAAGGATGGAGATGTAGTCATCGGCATGGAACTCGTCGAGACGGCGACAGAGGAGTCAGAAGCAGACGCAGCGCAAGAGTAGTTGTGGAAAACTCCCTGCAAATGGGTGGTAGATTCTGCTCCTGGTTCGTGGCATATCATCCGTGATCGTACAATCCGAACCGATGGCTGCGTTGGGTTTCCATCTCGCGGGGCCGGCTCGGAAGTCGAAATTGCTCGGGCTCGCAGTTCAAGACGTGATTCTGGCAACTAGCGCGTCACCGATGCAGGGGGAAAAGGGGAAATGCGCATCGGTGGTCGTGGCGGCATCGGGAAGTAGCTTCCTGCCGCAACGAGGGGAACGTATCCGGACGGGGAATTCCGGCTACGTGATCAAGGACACCGAAATAAATCCAGTGCAGACCCGCTCCTCTTGCAGGTTCTGGTCTGAACCTGAATTCGCTAGGAGAATGGTCAGGCTTTTCGATGAGCGCAGCCAGGGATCCAGGAATCCCGGCCTCCGGTGCGGCTGAACGCTGACGTCGACTCGCCTGGCGCCCGAAGATGAATACCGACGAAAAGTCGCTCATCGTACAGAGCGATGGAACGCTGCTTCTGGAGGTCCATCATCCTTCGGCGCAGCGTCTGCGCCACGAGCTGGCAGCCATCGCCCATCTGGAAAAGAGTCCGGAGTACTTCCACGAGTACCGGATCACCCCCATCTCGCTGTGGAATGCGGCTCAGTCCGGCTGGAGCGAGGAGCGGATCGTCGGTTTCTTGGAGGACAACGCCCGTTATCCGGTGCCCAAGGCGCTCGTGGAGATGGTCAAGAAGGCGCTTTCTAGTTTCGGCCGCTTCGAACTGATCCTCTTGCCCGACAGCGAAACACTGATTCTGCGGCCTCAGGATCCAACCGATGGCCATCTGGAACTGCTCTCGGCGCGCCCCTCTCTCGTTAAAATCCTGGCCCATCCGGTAGAGGATAACGCCTACCGGATCGAGCCCGGGCATCGAGGCGTACTCAAGATCGCCATGATCCGCAACGGATTCCCCATCGCCGATCGCGCAGGGTTTAAAACCGGAGCGGCGGTCGATGTTGCCTTTCCCGAAAACTCCAAATTCGCACTTCGCAATTATCAGACCGAGGCGGTCGATGCGTTTTTTGCCAATCAAGGTGGAGGAGGGGGCTCCGGTGTCGTGGTGCTCCCCTGCGGTGCAGGCAAGACGATGGTGGGTATCGGGCTGATCGAGAAACTCAAATGCCAGACCCTGATACTGGCCCCGAACATCACCAGTATTCGCCAGTGGCGTAAGGAAATCATCCAGTGGACCACGCTCGGCGAAGACGATGTTGCTGAATACTCCGGTGTTCGAAAAGACATCGCCCCGGTTACGGTGGCCACCTACCAGATCACCGCACACCGGCGGTCCAACACGGAGGACTTCACCCATCTGGAGTTGTTCTCGGACCACGACTGGGGCCTCATCATCTATGACGAGGTCCATATGCTTCCTGCGCCGGTGTTCCGGTTCACGGCAGAGATCCAGGCGCGCAGGCGGCTGGGCCTTACAGCAACGCTGATACGAGAAGACGGGCGAGAGGACGAGGTGTTCACACTGATCGGTCCGCGCATCTACGACATGCCCTGGCGCGATCTCGAGAAAGAGGGGTTCATCGCGAGGGTGCGCTGTGTCGAGGTGCGACTCGATCTTCCGACCGAAGAGCGGGAAGGCTATCTCGCGGCCGACCGGCGCCACCGCTTCCGGATCTCTTCAGAGAATCCGATGAAGTTAAAACGCTTGCGCGAGATTCTCAAGCGACACAAGGGGGACCGGATACTGGTGATTGGCCAGTATCTGCGCCAACTCAAAGAGGTCGCTCGCTCGATCGGTGCGCCTCTGATCACCGGGCACACGCCACAAGACGAACGTGACCGGTTGTATTCCGCTTTCCGAAGTGGCGAAGTTCCAACGCTCATCGTGAGCAAGGTCGGAAATTTTGCCGTCGATCTTCCTAACGCATCGGTGGCAGTGCAAATCTCCGGGACTTATGGATCCCGGCAAGAAGAAGCTCAACGACTCGGGCGGGTTTTGCGCCCCAAAGCCGATGGACGCGAAGCAACCTTCTATTCTCTTGTGACCCGAGATACACGAGATCAGGATTTCGCACAAAGACGCCAGAGGTTCCTGATGGAGCAGGGCTACCAGTACGAAATCGAGGAGCAAGAGGAGGTGCTGCTGTGAGCGCAGTCAGCGAAACCCTCCGAGGTTTGAAAAAAGCCGAGCTCCAGACCATCCATCAGTTCTGGCTTCCTGGCGAGTCGGTCCAGTACAGAGCCGAGGAACTTCGCGAGCGAGTAACGGCGGCACTTGTAAAAGGTTCCGGTGTAGAAGAGCGCGTCGCCCGTCTCAGTATTTCGCAAAGGCGCTTGATCACCGCCGTGCTGGCGAAGCCGGAGCCGCGTGCCGCTCTGCCCGAACTCCAGGAAACCCTGGTTCAGAGCGGGGCATCGCGGGTCGAGGTAGAGTCGACCCTGCGGCAACTGGTCGAGAGGGGCTTCATCTCTCGCCAGAAACGCCGGGGGGGAGGTCGGTCCGAGATGCTGGAGATTCCCCAGGAACTCGCCGACCATCTGGCACGCGTGATGGTCGTGGATGGGGATCCCGTCTCTGCTGCTGACGTGATCAGCCAAAAGAGGTTGCCATTCGAAATCGATTTCGAGGCCAAAACAATCGAACAGCGGGTCGGTGAACTGGAGAGCCCGGTCTTGAAGGAGCTATGCTGCTGGGCACTTCAGAAACGAGGGCTGCTGGATCTCGCCATCGATGACGTGGTCGAGTTCATGGCCGATGCAGGGACTGGCGAGGACGACTTCACCGGCTGGCGCCAGAGCCTGGAAGATGCAGGAATAGGCACCATCGGCAGTGTTAGCCTTCAGGACTTCGGCATCTCGATTCCGGACCCCTCTCTCGTCATCTTCCAGGAATGGATCCAGCTACGTTCGCGGGTGTTGATCCAGAAAGAAGCAGCGCCAGACAAGTTGCTCGAGGCGGGCGTGGATCTCTTCATCGATCTCGAAGCGTTGGCGCTTCGTGTAGAACATCAGCCGGTGAGGTTGACACGGGCGGGTAGTTTTCCCAAGCGACTCGCAGAGCAACTCCGTCAGGCGATGACCATCGAGAGACTGGCCGACCATCTGGATGGAGACACAGTCGCACGTGTTCTTCGGGTCGCGCTTCGATTGGGGATCATCGAGAACTTTGCTGGAGAACTCCGGGCCAACGAGGAGCGACTCAAATCGTGGAGAAACCTCGATTACAATCGCAAGGTCGAGGTGCTCCTGCAGAAATTCTGCGATGAAAGTGCTGGCAACCGCTGGTCTTTCCACCAGGAAGCGCTGCGATCGATCTTGCTAGATATCCTGCGCACTCGAGGCCAGGAAGGCTGGATCTCGCTCGATGTGCTGATCGACTACACGGTAAGCACTTACCTGCTCGAACTGGAGGAGAGAGAGGTCTCGAGTTTGTTGCGGCAGCGCCGCGAAGAGGATTTCTCTCGCGAACGCCTTCAGAGCCCCTTCTCCAGGCTAGGAACCGACCTGGCTTACTGGATCGTCAATCGGCTGCTTTGTCTTGGAATGTGTGAGATCGGCCTCGTCGACGGATCCTTGTCTGTTTTTAAACTGACGGCACTTGGCCATGAGCACCTGGGGCACGAGTGCGAGCCCGGCGAGTGCCGGATTCTCGTGAACCCTGATTTCGAGATCATGCTGATCACCGAAGGGGTGCCCGGGATGCGTCTCGAATTGCAACTAGCACGCTTTTCCGAACGAATTTCAGCAGAGAGAGTCCGGCGTTATCGCGCCACCCCGGAATCGATGCGAGCCGGCATCCGGTCCGGTCTCAATATCGATGAGATTCGCAAGATCCTCGAGGATGCCAGTGATCACCCGTTGCCGGAAACAGTTGCGGTTTCGATTCGCGACTGGGGTCGGGATATGGATTGGGTACAGGTACGGCCGGCGATGGTCTTCTCGGGGTTGCGTCCGGATCGTCGAAAAGTTCTCTGCGAACTTCTCAAGGGAGAAAAGGTTGTCTATCAAGAACTCGGTCGCGGAGAGATCCTGATCGCAGGCGTGGCTCTGCAAGATGAAGATGGTGCAGAGCCCGGGTTCATCACCAAACTCCGAGATGAGGGCTGGTTGGTTCGTATCGAGAAGGACGACATTCTGAAGCTTCGATCTTCTGGCAAGGATTCCCAGTGACCGATGCGCTGTCGGCACCTGACCCCAGCACCTTGGGAGTGGCAGTCGAACTGGTTCATCTGCCCATTCAGGCCACCACCGACCAGCTGCGAGAGGTCTACGTCGAGGTTTCGGGCCCCTGTGGCTACGAGAACTTCATCCGCCAAGGAACCGGGGCACGGTTAGAAACCACAGCCAGCGAGGAAAACGGTGCTTCCCGCGTGACGATCGGCCGCGACCGACTGATCTTCCATGAAGAGGGGGCTGCGAGCGGCTCAGAGGTTCTGGGGAGGCGTATCGAGGAAGTGGTGGCGTCGCTGAGGAAGCGAGTCAGCCTGCCGGTGATTGTCGCCCGAACCCGTACCCACAGAACGTTGATCCAGGTCCCCGGTGGTGGTGAGGCTTCGAGCTGGCTGTCACAACACGTCTTTGCGCTCGATGGCGACTCCATCGATGAACTGGGCCGGCCGGTGAAATTTTCTGGATTGAGGCTTCAGTTGCCCCCGCAGACCCAGGGTGAAGCGCTTCATCTGATTCGGGTCGAGGTCTGGCTGAAGAACCCGCGCGTTCTGTACATCGAAGATGCCGCGACCTGGCGCCATCCGTTGCCTACCGACCAATTGCAGCAACTGGCGAAAGATCTACGAACAGCCGAGGAGATCACCGCGGTACGGATCCCCCAATGGCTCGCCAGTCTTGAGTCCTGAACGGCACCCACGTAGATAAAGTCGGAGAGAAATCGCTGGCTGTTTACCAGTCTCGGCCGCGGTGTCTTTCCCATGGCGGGCGGTTTCCTTCTGGTAGCCCCTCATCGTCTT
>JBBWWE010000072.1:0-4780 GCA_050256595.1 Planctomycetota bacterium | reverse complement strand
ACTGCATTTGCCACGAGCCATGCCCCGCGAGCACCGATGGCGGCACCGATTCCCTCGATGCCCACACCTTCCGGCTCTGTTAACCACCACGTTGCAGGAGTCGAGCCGGGGCTTCCTTCCTGCTCGGTGGTGATCTGGTAGAGGCGGTCCCTCTCTCCATCAATCACCTGGATCACGCTGCCGTGAACGAGGTGATCGGCACGTTCGAAAAGTAACCAGGGGTCATCGCTGCCCTGGAGCCATCCTCCGCCGAGGAGGATGCAGATGAAGGTAATCGTAGGTGTGAAAATACGTTTTGACATCTATGGCTCCAGGGTGATCCATTCGGCGAGGTAGGCCCGATTCAACTCGTTGAAGTCGTAACCGGACTCTCCCTCGACCAGGGCTGAAGTCAGACCCAGAGCAGATGCCATAATATTCAGTCCAGGGGTGTCGACGTGATAGGGGGTCGTGAAAGGCCCGACAAAATCGGCTTCATCGACTCCTCCGAAAAGACCCGTTGGTGGATGATTGTTGGCGCACAATCCGACCCCATGACCAATTTCATGACAAGCGATCACCGCGACGATCCGGCTCCAGGCATCGATGGCCAGCCAGATTTCGTCGTACCGAGCATTCTGTGAACTGCTGTTGATTGGATTGAGTCGCTCGAATCCAGAAGTCAGTACCGTCGCGTCGAGAACATCTTCTCCAACCGGAGTTCCCAGTCCGGGTAAGACTCCGGCAAAGCGATTCCGGAAGGTCCACGAATTCCAGTAGAACTGCACCACGTTGCTGGTGAAGACTCCACGCTGCGGGGAGCGTTCATCGTTGGCGGTGGAGTTCCGGAAGTCGAAGGAAGCCCTCCCAAGTGCGTAACTGGATGTCTGGAGGTCGTCTCCACCGATTCCGATGAAACTGGTGGCGTTACTGGTTGTGGACTGGAAACTCAATTGCGGCTGAAGATGAGAACCGTCCGGCTGACTTCCTTCACCAAAGTACGCTCGAACTCGATCGAAGATGGCTTCCTCGACCCACGCTTTCACGGTGTTATTTGCACCGACAGCGCTTGCCGAAGGTAATGGCTGATCCGATTGCAGGCCAACCGTGACGAGATCCTGACGGTGGTCTGGTTGACCATCGGAGTTGGCAACTGCATTCGGCGAAATGTTTCCCTGAGAATCCACCTCGATGGTGATCGTGAAGTTATCGCGATCAAAATTCAGATTCCACCGATCATGCCAGTCGAAAGGTCTCGCCGATGCGGAGCCCGGTGTGACCTGGAACAGGTACTGCATCTCTGGAGCAGGATTGCCATTTACGTCTGCGATGCTGGCGCTGACCATCATCGACCCGAGCGGCAATGGAGAATCTGCTGGCACTTTCCAGTGGGCGGTATTTCCGGTCACGGTGAACAGGTCCGCCAGTTCGGTGCCGGGAACTCTTCCCGCGACTTCCTGGTTGGCACCGATGGAGATGGTCGAAGAGTCAGGTGTTGCTCCTCCGAGACCACTGGTCCAGGAGACGCTCAACCGCGATCCGCGATCCGGAATCGAGACGATGAATGGGATCTCTGCTCCTGAATCAGTGAGGTAGGGGACGCTGCCATTCATGAACCAGGGGATGGCTCCGATGGTCACGGATTCCATCTGCGGCGGTATCGTGTTGAGAGCGATCGGTAGGCTCGTCGCCTGGCCTTGACCGCTAGCATCTTCGGCGCTGATCCTGAGTCGTGCGAACGGACTGATGACACCAGGAGTATCGATGTGAGAGAGCCAGGTGACTTCCAGAGCGGTTCCTTCACTATCGACAGGCACTACGAGATCCGTTTCGACGTCCTCGAGAGTTGCCGGGATCCACGGATCCGAACCGGTGAGAGACCAGTCCACCGAAATGGTTACATGATCGCCATCAGCATCCCAGATGGTTGCAGAGAGCGGAATCGGACCTCCGACAGGACCGGAGGGAACCGTGACCGAATCGACCAGTGGCGGATTCGAGTTTCCGATGGAGAGGGCATCGCTCTGTTCACTCGCCTGTTCGATTCCAGTTGTATCGAGTAGCCGGACCTCGACCAAAATGTCTGCTTGAGGTAGCGAGGTAAGATCATCGCGGTAGGACCACTCCGACGAGGCCGATTCGAAAGGAGGGGATAGAGGGATTTGATTTTCGCCCTCACGTACCGGGGTGATCTGTTGCCACTGTGTACCAAGATCGTCACTGAAGTAGATCCACGCTTGCCAGTCACGTTCCTGCGGATCACTGACTTCGAACTGGACGGATACGGTGTCGAGTTCAACTTCAACAGCGAAGTTTTCGAAGAGAGGAGCCTGGGCTTCGGCCAGATGAGAACCTCTTCTGCACCCGGCAACGGCGGCGAGCAGCGATAACAGCATCAGTAGATGGATCCTGACGAGAGGACGGGTGTACAAGATGGACTTATCCTCTCGAGCCGACTCCCCCCTCTCAAAAGGAGCGACTTCGCACGTTCGTGTCACGGTTTAGAACGTCCGTGACCTGTTTTGAGGCCTCCCCCGAGGCCATTTACGGGTGCCGGAAACCATCTCGTTCCCGCTACGGAAGAATACGACAATCCACAGAAGCGGCAAATTCGAGCCCGAGGTGTCGGCGCTATCCATCGACTGGGTCACTGTTTACAATCAGTGACGTCAGAACGGACCATTTCTGATCTCCCGGAAGGAAGCAGGCGATGTCCCACGCCCTGAGTTCTTTGGGGATTCTGCCTGGCCACTGCGATTCCCCCCGTGGAGCGCTCTGCCGGTGGATCTCCACTTTCATGCTCATCTTGCTGATGTACTGCTCGTTGCCACTGCAGGGCATGGAATCTCGCACCAGTGATATTTCTCGGGCCAAGTCGATGCTGGCCAATGCCATCCAGCAACAACGCTTCGATGAGGCATCTCGAGCTGTCGATGAACTGGTTCTCGACGGCAGCAAGAAGGCGATAGAAGCACTGGTTCAGGTCGGCTTTGGCGGTGACTTTTACGGGATCGAACGCTATATCGGTTCCAAGTTGATCGGGATCAAGACGGGACCCGCTTTCGATCGTCTGTGCGAACTGGCGACCAAGGACAGTCGTCCATCGGCTCGCATCATCTTGACCCTGGTTCTGTCGGCGAGGACAGAACTCAAAGCAAATGCTGCTCTGCTCACCAATCTATTCGATCCGGACGATTCAGTTGCCTTGACTGCTGTCGAGGCGCTGGCCAAGAAAGATAGTTTTGCGATCGTCGATCATCTGATCGAGGCGTTGTCTCGCCAGGAGAAAAAGGGTCGCAAGGATCACCTGCTTGCCTACGAGATCCGTCGCTGTCTGCTCAAGATTACCGGCGAAGATTTCCAGAGTGCCACTGACTGGACTAACTTCTGGGGACCGCGAAAAAACAACTACAAGAAGCCCGATCCTTCCGAAAAGAAAAAGGGACTCACCTCCGTACGGCGAGACCCTCCGGCTTTCTTTGGCATGGAGGTGGTAGCAAAGAACGTCATCTTCTTGCTCGATGTTTCTGGAAGCATGCAAATAGTCGATGTTCTTCCCGAAGACCCCGGTGATGCAGCTGGTGGTGGCGGTGGTGCAGCGACGGGAGTCGGTGGCGAAGGAGATACCCCCAAGCCTGCTCCCACTCCGGGTCAGAAAGAATCCAGGCAGCGGATCCGCCGCGTTCAGGACGAGTTGATTCGCACCATCGAAAAGTTGCCTCCGGATGTTCAGTTCAATGTCATCAGCTTCAATCACAAGATTCAGGTGATGTCGAAGGGGTTGGTCCGCGCATCATCACGACGCAAGAGGGAAGCGATCCAGTACGTGCGGAACTTCAATGCCGAGGGGGAAACCTGGACCGATCATGCTCTGCGGGAGGCTTTCGGTGCACGAGGTCTGAGGGCCATGTTTCTTCTTTCCGATGGAGCCCCTCGCCGTGACAACAAACTGCTCGAGACCACTCCGATCCTGCAGTGGGTGCGCGAAGCGAATCGATTCCGCCGTGTTCGCATAAACACCGTCGGGTTTGCCCAGGCCGGCAAGAATCTGCGCAACTTCATGGCGGACCTCGCCAAGCAGAACAACGGCGAATACATCGAATTACGCTGATCCCTTTCGAATTGTCTGCAAGTCCTTCAAATGAAATAACTTGGCCCCTGTTTGACGGTACCGATCCAGTTGCCGCATATTTTGGTTTCTGGTAGAAGCACCCTTTCCCGATGAGTGCACGGCCTCTGGCCCATATCCGCTCATGAGGGGCCCGGTAGAGGGTTTCGAGAAGTGACCTTTAAGACGGAGGAAAACCAACATGGATCTGATCGTCAGTTACCTGACCAGCGAGAAGGGTGCCATGCTTGGCATCGGCATCTCAGTTGTTTCATTGATCTACGCCTTTTACCTCAATGGCTGGATCAAGAAGCAATCTCCAGGAACGGAGCGGATGCAGGAACTGGCTGGATTCGTCCAGCAGGGCGCGATGGCATTCCTCAAGACGGAATACAAGATGCTGGGAATGTTCGCCGGGTGCGTGGCGATCGCCCTCTACTTCGGTGTCGACTCTCAAACCGCCATCTCTTACGTGGTGGGAGCTCTCGCCAGTGGAGTGGCCGGCTGGATCGGCATGAAGACCGCAACCATGAGTGCGGTCAGGACCACCGAGGCTGCCAAGAAAGGTCTCACCGGCGCACTCACCGTGGCCTTCAGATCGGGAGCGGTGATGGGATTGACCGTGGTTGGCCTCGGCTTGCTCGGAGTCTCGGCACTGTTCATCTACTGGCTCGAATCCACAGATCCTGTAGA
>JBBWWE010000071.1:0-2152 GCA_050256595.1 Planctomycetota bacterium | reverse complement strand
GGTGATCTGAGATTGAAGGATCGAGGAACAGAGCCATCGACTATTTTCCCCTGCAACGCTTGAGATACAAGTGTCGAGTCAGGCTGCTGAGAGACCGAGAAGGGTAATTATGCCTGTTTCTTGGCTTTAGGCCGGGGGAATTGTGTCAGTTGTATTGCTTCCCGGCGCGTGGATCCATTTCATTCATGACAACGGCCCCCCTTCCAGAAATCGGGAAGAGGGGCCGTCGCCATTCTCGCATCAGGGGCAAGTGGTGAAGGAAGCACAGTCGAGCACGGAGCCCGCTGGATCCTGACCACAGGCAGGGAAGGGGTCTTCGGGTACCAGTCCACCCGAAAATAGATACGAGAGTAAGAAGATGGCGTCTGCAATGTCGATCTGGTCATCGTTGTTGGCGTCGGCAGAGGCTTCGCAAGCAACACCGCCACCGCCGAACAAATACTCGAGACTGGAAACCGCATCGCTGATGTCATGCATCCCGTCAGCATTGACATCGCCACGCACCCAATCCTGAACAAAGCACTCATCCGGTTCTCCGTCACCGTTATTGTCGGTGCTAGTACCGTTTGCGATGTCGCAGGAATCAGGAATCGCATTGGTATTGCAGTCGTCAGCAGTCCCCTCAGCAATATCGCAGAGATCGAGCGTTCCGCTCGTATCGCAATCGCTGGAAGGATCATCATTGATCTGGCAGATATCGAGTTGACCATCGAGATCACAGTCATCTGCTCCGGCGGCGACATCGCAGATATCTGGAATGCCATTTGCGTTGCAGTCCGGCACGGTGCCATCGCTAGTGGAGCAATCGTCGGGAATCCCATCGATATCGCAATCGAGACTGGTCCCATTTGCGATGTCATCGGCATCAGGGATTCCGTTGGTGTTGCAGTCCGGCACCGAACAGTCGACATCCTCGACGCTAAAATCATCGATAGCGGCTTCGATAATCGAACCGCCTCCCAGATCGCTTGCGATGAAGCGCACCTGGACGCTACTCGAAAGCAACACGAAGTCAGAGACGAGGAAACTGTGCTCTATCCAGCCTCCAGATGTTCCCGCACCGGCCGGTCCGATCGTCTCGACATTGACCCACGATGACGCGTCATCAGAGATCTCTATCTCAAAGATGTCAGCGTTATTCGAACCACCCGTCTCGTTGGAATACCAGCGGAAGTAACTGATCTGTGGATTGGAAGCACCGGACATATCCATCACCGCTGAATAGAGAGTTGTAGAACCATTATCGACGTCATTTTGGCCGTTACTTCCACCGGCAGTACCCTGACCGGTGAACCAGCACTGGGTACCCGCCGCTGTGTGGTCATCTCCAGGCTGAGCATTGGTCCCGAGTGGATCTCCGCGTTCCCAGGTCCCGGTGGTTGCATCGTTGGGGCTTCCCACGGTCCAGCCTGCAGACTGTTCGAAATCGGTGTCATCGGTATTGACTCCGAAGGCACTCAATCCTGGTGCGGGTCCGGATTCGGGGTAGGAAACAAACTGCCCGGAAGCACTCTGAGCCTCGATCCACCAGACGAACTCACTGCCACAGGCAATGGGAGGGAAGGTCATCTCGTAATTGACCCCACCGAGGAAGTTCAGCGAAATCGTCTCGACACCGGCACCCACATCGAGCATGAGCGACTCGGTTCCGGCCTGAACGCTCGAACCAGCAACAGGGGTAATGGTGACATCGAAAGTCTCGCCACCGAACGGGTCGAAGATCGTTGGATCTCCCCCGGGAACCGCAATGTCCAGAGCAGCGGTTACGGTGACACTGCAAGTAACTGGGCCGGAGGGCACACCAGCTTGAGTCCCATTGACTGCGTAAGTATGCGCGCCCGGAGTAGGACTTGTATCGGTCCAGGATGTAGAAGAACCGGCGATGGTCTCCACCACGGTGCCATCACGAGAGACTTCGACGGTGTCGTAGACTTCGCCATTGGTCCAACCAAGATCGACCAGTTCGCCTACCTGAGTGCACGTAAGATCTGAAACACCCGGGAGGAAATCACCACTAGGTGCTAACACACTGATACTGACCGAATCCGGCTCACCGGCAACCGGCTTGAAAAGCCCGAGCGTGGCGGTGTTCAGTTCGGGAGGTGCATTGCAGGTAAAGTAGAAGTTGTACATCGTCGACCAGCGAAGTGCG
>JBBWWE010000070.1:0-8657 GCA_050256595.1 Planctomycetota bacterium | reverse complement strand
GCCGCCGCTTGCCGGTGTAGTTCCTCACGCCCGCCGGGTGCAGGATACAAGGCCGTCAGAAGCACCAGCATGGCAGCAGCATCGCTGCTACCGCCACCTAGCCCTGTGCGCGGAGGAATATTCTTGGTCAGTTGAATCTGTAGCGGTGGAATCTCTCTCGTCTGTCGCGCCTGGTGTAATGCCCGCATTACCAGGTTTTCCTCAGAAGCAGGAACATCGATTCCGACAACAGACAACCGGTCGATCTCCCCGGACACTTGCACATCAATTCGATCACATAGATCTATGGCAGCGATCAGGGTCTCGATCTCGTGGAATCCATCATCACGACAGCGCAGCACCTCCAACCATAGATTCACCTTGGCAGGTGCCATCGCCCATCCCCCGTCACCTGCCAGGGCATGGTCGATGATGGGATAAGAACTCAATGCGGCTCCAGTACGATGTTATCGATCAGACGTACTCCACCGACGTTGGCAGCAACGCAGATCACCGCACCACGCTCTGGCTGGATCGAAACGAGCGGATCGAGACTGTTCCGATCGAGCACCTCGAAGTAGTCGAGGTCCACCCCAGATCCGTACAAACTGAGAGCCTCTTGCCGCAGATGAGCCGACGAGACCTCCCCCGCTTGCCACATCTGCCGGGCAAGGAACAGCGAACGGGACAGAACCTGTGCTTCTTCACGTGCTGCAGCGCTCAGATTCACGTTGCGACTCGATAGCGCAAGCCCATCCGGTTCTCGAACGATGGGGCACCGGACCACCTCCAGATCGAGATCCAGATCCCTGGTCATCTGTTCGATGATGACCAGCTGCTGGTAATCCTTCTCTCCGAAATACGTCTTGTCAGGCTCGAACAGGTGAAACAATTTGAGAACTATGAGACACACTCCCGCAAAGAAATGTGGCCGCGAGATCCCACACAGGCGCTGTGAAAGGGCTGGCAACTCGATCCGGGTCGCGAATCCGGCCGGGTAAAGTTCTTCGGTGTTGCCGAGATAAACGAGATCTACATTCTCGGCACGAGCGATTTCGAGATCCTGCTCGTGAGTGCGAGGGTAAGTGCTGAAATCTTCGTCCGGTGCGAACTGCGTTGGATTGACGAAGATGGTCAAAACCACCAGATCACATTGCTCTCTGGCACGACGAATCAGGCTTCGATGCCCCTCGTGGAGAGCCCCCATCGTCGGCACCAGTCCGATCACCTTGTCGGCAGAGATCCCTCCACGCCAGTTGCGAAGCTGGACCACCGTTGATGTCTGCGAAGCAGCTCTTTCTGGCTCCGGCAAGATCTTCATCGACCTGATTCCTCCGGGATTCGGTTGTTCAAGCGATCGAGCAACTGCTCGACTGTTGTGGTCAGCACCGGGACCTCGAACTCCGGTTCCAGCTCGGCCCACGGTGCCAGTACGAAGAGCCGATCTGCGATTCCCGGGTGGGGAATCGTCAACGACTCATCCTGCCACTGTAACTGCCCGAAGGTCAGGATGTCGATGTCGATGATTCGGGGCCCCCAGTGCTCGACGCGTTTCCTGCCCAGGGCGTGCTCGATTGCCTGGCAGCGTGCCAGCAAAGCAGGGGGATCCAGTTCACAATTGCCACGCAGAATCTGGTTCAAGTAAGGCCCCTGAGGAGGACCAACCGGATCGGTCTCGTGGATCGGAGAGCACTCCATCAATTGCAGGATGGATTGCCCGATGTGAATCCGGGCGGACTCCAGATGAGCCTCCCTATCGCCCAGGTTCGATCCCAGGGCGAGCCGAACCTCACATGACATGATCACTCCCCTTCAAGAGCAGGGGACTCATCCACCTTCGATCGATGAAACGGCCGCAAGATCCAGCGAAATAGTGGCCAGATCGCATAACCGATGAAGATGATGAACATCAGCGGTTCCTTGAAAAAGACCACCAGCGTCGCTCCGAAGATCAAACTGACAAATCGATCGAATTGCATTCCCTTGCTGAACAACACGGTAGCCACGTGAGAATAACTGACTCGATTCGAAACCATCAGGTATCCGAGCAGGAAACAAACCACCGGAAAGTACTCCGGCAGCAAAGCGAGATAACCATCGATGGCGGTGGGTTTCTCTGCAGCGAAGAACTTCAACTCCCAGGAAGTCCAGTCTCCGAGCCAGAAGTAAACCAGAACAAGACTTGCCACCACTCCCGCTGCTCCGGGAGTCGGCATCCCCTCGAAGGCGAGGTGGTCTTGCTCATGTTTGCCATCGCGCACGGAGTTGAATCGTGCCAGCCTCAGTAGTGCACCAAGGAAATAGGCGAGGCAGAACACCCACATCAAGCGGCTCAGCGGATTCACAGCGGTCTCGGCATGGTGATGCAGAGCAAGAGCAAGGCCCGCGGGAGCCAGACCGAAAGTCACCAGATCCGCGAGCGAATCGAGTTGCGCCCCGAGCGAGGTTCCCCCTCCCGTGGCGCGCGCCACCTTGCCATCGAAAACATCGAACAGCATTCCGGCCAGGATGAACCACGCCGCCTGTTGCAACCGATCCAGGGTCAAGACAGCACCGCTCACCAGACTCCCGGCGATGAGAGTCAAGGAGATGAATCCGCAAACTGCATTGCACAGCGTGATGATGTTGGGAATGACCGCGATGAGACGCGGATTTTCATTCTGACCAGTCACCGAGCACCGTCTTTCCAGCTTGCACCATCTGTCCTGCTTTCACCTGCGCCCGGAATGGAACCCCCTGGCGAGATGGGATCACGATTTCGGTTTGTGAACCAAACCGGATCATACCGAAATCGAATCCACGATCGATCTCTTGTCCCGCCTGTAACGGGCATATGATGCGCCGAGCGATCAGGCCAGCAATCTGGCGAATGAGCACCGGAACGCCGTCAGAGGTGCGTAATCCGACCTCCTGGCGTTCGTTCACCTCACGGGCACTGGCTCCCATGGCATTTTTGTATTCTCCATCGATATGACGCAGATGCTCGACGACTCCGGTGACTGGAGACCGGTTCACGTGAACGTTAAAAACCGAAAGAAAGATCTGAATCCTCACCGCAGGACCATCGACATACACCTCGTCATCGACCTCCTCTATCGCAATCACTTTCCCATCGGCGGGTGATATCGGTGTGTCGCCCGCCGGCGGCACTCGGGACGGATTCCGAAAAAAGGACAGAACGAACACCCACAGCAGTAGAAGCAAGAGCATCGAAGCCCAACGGGTAACCGGATCCTCGAACCCAAAGCCGATCGATACAGCACTAACTAGCGCTAGAAAGGTCGCCCACAAAATCACCGGAGTGCCGTGACGTGTCAGCATGTTCCCCAGCAAACCGGGGTTTTCTGGTGCGCTTGTGGAAGTCGTCATCTCAGATTGGCATCCTCTCGATCGGTTGACAGCAGCAGCCCATCGACAGGACAATCCGGCCACAACCCGGGGTCATCGTGAGCGATCCGATGGACAGAGGCAACTATACCGGGGAGATGGAGAGGCCGAGATGACGGCAATCAGCGAGATCCAGGGCCGGATGGTGCTCGATAGTCGTGGTTTTCCCACAGTAGAGGCAGATTGCACCCTTGAGGACGGCAGTTGCGGCACAGCCCTGGTCCCCTCCGGAGCCTCGACCGGTGAAGCCGAAGCACTGGAACTGCGAGATGGAGGCAATTCCTGGAATGGAAAAGGGGTCGAAAAAGCGCTGGAGAACCTGCGCCGAGAAATCGCACCTTTGCTCATCGGCTGTGATGCCCTCGATCAACAGGGAATTGATCGGCGCCTGTGCGAAGCGGACGGCACGACCAACAAGTCCAGATTTGGTGCCAACGCAATTCTCGCAGCCTCGATGGCAACCTGTCGTGCAGCGGCCAACTCGTGCCGACTTCCTCTCTACAGGTACATAGGCGGACCTTCTTCAGTACGCTTACCGATTCCCTTACTCAACGTCATCAATGGTGGAGCCCACGCAGATAACGCCGTCGATGTTCAAGAATTCATGTTGGCACCAACCGGTTTCGATGATTTCCCTACGGCTCTCAGGGCCGGCGTAGAGGTTTATCACACACTTAAAAAGCGCCTACGTGAAAAAGGACTCGTTACAGCAGTGGGAGACGAAGGAGGCTTCGCTCCTGATTTTGATAGCGATGAGGTGGTGCTCGAAGAACTCTCCAACGCCATCTACGAGGCCGGATACACCCTCGGGCATGATCAGCAGTTTACCTTTGCTCTCGATGTCGCTGCGAGCGAATTGTTCCGTGACGGCAAGTACCACATGGGCGCGCGAAACGAATCGATGTCGACAGAGCAAATGATCGATCACTGGGTTGCCCTTGCAGATCGGTTCCCTTTCACCAGCATCGAGGACGCACTCGATGAGGAGGACTGGAGTGGCTGGAGTTTGCTGACATCACGACTCGAGGGAATTCGTCTCGTCGGCGATGATCTGTTCGCCACCGATCCCGAGCGCATCGCTCGAGGAGTTACAGAAGGTGCGGGAAATGCCCTGCTGGTGAAACTGAATCAGATCGGAACCGTCTCCGAAACCCTGGAAGCCATCCGGGTCGCATCGGATGCCGGATTCCGGATTATCATTTCGCACCGTTCAGGCGAAACCGAGGATGACCTGATCGCCGACCTGGCGGTTGCCACCGGAGCCGGTTGGATCAAGACAGGAGCCCCTTGCCGATCGGAGAGAAACGCAAAGTACAACCGCCTGTTGCGCATCCATGAGCAACTGGGAAGTTCTGCACAACTGGGGCCCTTGAAGTTTTAGGCCAAAATTGTTGCAATGGCTTCGTCGGATCGCCGCCGGCTCACATCGCTCGCCAATTGACCGGAGTGAACAGCAAGCCATGATTCGATCGATCATCCCTAACTCGCTGACCCGTACCATGAACCTGGTGAGAGATCTATTTTCCCTCAGTACTCCCCAGTTCGTTCTTTTCATGCTGGGGATCTCGATGCTGGTCATATCGACGGTCCACATGCCGCGCCGTGAACACAGCGACCAACTCGAATCGCACCTGAACTCGCTCAGAGGCCAGGAAAAGGTACTTTCGCAGCGGCTCACCGAATCCTATTCGCGACTGAACGCTCTGGAAAAGGATCGCTTCTATCGACGAGAGGCGCTGCGAAAACTGACCGGCCAGAACTTGACGGGGGAACGCACTCTCAGCGAGCACCTCGAACAGTCAGGGCAATCGACAGGGTATCTGCGCGATAGCCGCTAGGTCGAGTCACCATCCAGGTTGAGCACAACCCGGTCATTTGCTGCCGCCAAGCAGCGGGGCTCGCTCCTGGGGAGTGGTAATTCCCGGCGGCAGTTCCAGGATGCGGATATTGCGGAAGTGGATCTCCGCGCCCTCGGATTCCAGGCAGAGGTAACCTCTCTTGACCGAGGACTTCCGCACGCCGTTGACGAACTTGCCGTTGACCGACAACTTGACTACCCCGTCCACGCAGACCACATCGTAGACGTTCCACTCGCCCTTGCCCTTGCAGCGGTTTTCAATCGATTTGCTGCGGCGGCCGCGGGGGTTATCGGGAATCGTCTCGAGGCCATTGGCGCCAAACAGTTCCCCGTGGACATAGGCAATCGGGGCCGGAACCCCTTCCTTGTTCTTGTGCTGGTTCACCCAGTCCAGTTCAAGCATCTGGACTTCCATCCCCTTGGGCAGACGTCGCCCCTCGGGAACTGTCCCCTCGCTCCAGGCAAAGACGCCGGAATTTCCGCCAGCTTCCATGTGCCGCCATTCGATGTGCAGGATGAAATTCTCAAACTGCTCGGTCGACCGCATCACGCCGATCGGGCGGCCCGTGCAGACCAGCAGCCCGTCGCGAACAGACCAGGTCTCCTTGGAGGTGTTTACATCGACCCAGCCGGTCAGGTCCTTGCCATTAAAAAGGTCACGAAACGCTGCCGGTTCGTCGGCACCGGCGAGCATGACTCCCGAAAGGAGCCAGGAGATGCTGAAAACAATAGTGAGGGCCTGGTTATTCATGGTGTTTGCTCCCTTTTTCATCGTTGGTTCTGATAATTACTTGTGTGTCAGCTGGCTCAATTTCAACTGGTGCGAATGCACCTTCTCCCCATCAATCGTGATCGCCTCGAACGTCACCATCGGATCGGCCGCGGTCGTGTCAAATCGCATCAGGGCAAATGAGCAGGTCTTGTTGTAGCCCCAGATCAGCCCGGGGGTTTCTATGACCTTGTGAGTGTGGCGGTTGGTCAGCCTGGAACTCTCGAACTCGTAGAGGTCATACCCGTCGGGCCTGGAGGTCACCCGCAGGTCGGTGCGGTGCCGATCCGCCGCGACGAGAAACACACCGTTGATTCCCTTCGCCTCGAGGAAAGAAAAGATCTCCTCGCGCTCTTGCGAGTAACCATCCCAGGTGTCCTTGCTGCCAGGCTTTACCCCGGCGGTCCAGGGAACGGGCGAGGCCAGCACTTTGAATGTCCCCTTCGACTTCTCGAGGGTTTCCAGCAGCCATTTTTTCTGCACCGGACCGAGCATGGTTGGATCCCCATCACGACTGCGGTAATAGCGACCATCCAGCAGGATGAAATGGACATCGCCGATATAAAAATCCTGCCAGCAGCCGGGTTGTTTCTCCCCGCCGCCGTAGGAGGCATTGACCCAGTTCTGGCGAAACGTCTTCCAGACAGTCCGTTTCCAGGCCGGCTGGTCCATCTCGGCGCCCGGGATGCAGTCGTTCAGTCCAAAATCATGGTCATCGTAGATCGAGTAAATACCGGTGGCGGCCGTAAAACGTCGCCACTCCGGACGGGACTGCCGGCGGTGATAGCAATAGTGGTTTGTCAGCGGATGAGTCGGATCATCGATGTAGACGTTGTCTCCGAGCATCAGGAAAGCAACTGGACGGGATTCGAGCACCGTCTCCCACATGTACTCCCACTTCGGTACAAACCCCGCTCCGCCGCCAAAGCCGACCCTGAAACTGGCAGCGGTTCCCTGCTGCGGAAAGGTCTGGAACTGGCCGTTCTCGACCGGTACCTGCATGCCGTCGACCTCAATTTCATAGCGATAGGAGTGATCTGCTTCCAGGCCGGTCAGCCGTGCCACGGCGGTAAAGTCAGTGTGCTCACTGGCAGCCACCTGTTCGGACGTGCTGATGAGCTTCCCGCTGCCGGCATCCAGGACCCGGACCTGGACGGATGCCTTTTTCGCTGTCCGCAGCCAGAGCGAGGCGGAGTCACTGCTGATCGCGCCGAGCATCGGGCCGTGCAGCAGCTGGAGCGAGTCGTTCTGCCGTGCCCACTGGCGATATTGATCGGTAGCGTAAAGCGGGGCCAGCCGGTCGCGGGGTCCGGCCACCAGGCGTCCGAAGGGGAGCCCGGCATCGAGTGCAGCACGGGCATGCACCACGGCCTGGTCGGTTTTCTTTGCTTCCAGGGCCGCCAGCATGCGGACGAAGTGTGTTTCGGAGCTGGCCGCTTCTCCCTTTTCCAGTTGCGCCAATGCCTTGTCGACGTCTCCGCTGGCGATATGCCGCACGGCATTCCGTTCACGGTCATGCTGGGCAGGGAGCGAGGAAGTGCAGAGCAGGACCATCAGAAGGGCGTTTGCGGATCGCAACAGAATCATGGCTGTTTCAGGGTAAGAGAAGCGGGTTGTGAACCGGCATGCCAGTCTAGCAGTCTGGGCGCCCCCCTCATCAGGCCGCTCGTCGTGCGACCACCTGGAAGGCCTTGTCGACCCCGGCCACGCGGCGCAGCCCCGGTAGGCCAAGGCATAGGGGAACCTGGCCCAGCCCGACCGAAGCGGTGGCAGTCGGGAGTCTCGATCATCACCCAGCCGCCCGGCTTGAGTACCCGGTACCCACCATTCCGAAACGATCAGCGGGGCACAAAGATCTTTCTGCCGATGGGAAGCGCATTGGGATCGAGACCATCATTCAATTTCAGGATCTCCATCCAGCGTCCACCGTTACCCAGTTCATCGCGAGCGATGTCATAGAGGGTGTCACCATCGCGAATCTGGTAGAGACGAACTCCTTCACGAGTGGAGACGGTCGGTCTGGTGGCAGCCACTGCCCTGACCGTTGGGGAGCGCTGAACATTCGGTATCGTCAGCATCCGTCCGGGCACCAGAATGGTGAGTTCCTCGAGACCCGGATTGACCTTGAGCAACTCGGGCCAGTGGATGCCGCCGCCGAGTTCTCTGCTGGCAATCGCCCACAGGCTATCGCCTTGCTGCACCTCTATCCGGGTCATCACAGGCACCACGGGCTTCGTCGCTGGAGTGACTCTGGATGCAGTACCCCGGTCGGGACCTTGCCGATTCACCACAACAGGATCGATGCCCTGGTCATTGCGGATGACCCCTGCTGCAGGAGTCAGGCCGACCTGATCTGTCCTTGCTAGTGCAGGCTTCACCGCAACATTGTCGACCAAGGGCACATTGCTGGGCCCTTCCACCGCTGGTTGCGAACCTGCGGTGGTCTTCGAGTCGACTGCAGGCTGACCTTGTGCAGCACGCTCCACGGCATTCCGTTGACCGGAGGTACCCACTTCTGCCCCGGACTGGTTCGTTCCCTGGAGAGATGCAGTGGCCTCAGGAACGGTGCCGGTCACCTGCTGCTCTGCTGTGGGACCGCGCTGCACTTCACTGTCGAGAAGATTTGCAATGACAACGATAACCAGCACCAGGATGAGAATGATG
>JBBWWE010000069.1:0-1587 GCA_050256595.1 Planctomycetota bacterium | reverse complement strand
CACCGAAGCTCCGGTCGCCCGTATCGATGTCCGAAACGGCGAGGCCCGCACCGTCGTACTCGAGGATGGCACCGAGATCTCAGCGAGACAGATCGTCTCTGCGGTCGATCCGCGACGTACCTTCTTCGGCCTGGTGGGGAGAGAACATCTCGATCCCGACTTCGCCGCTGGCATCGAACGATTCAAGTACCGCGGCTCCTCCGGCAAGGTCAATCTCGCCCTCGACCGACTGCCCAACTTCACCTCGCGCCCCGGCGACGGACCCCATCTGCGCGGTGACATCGCCATCGCGCCCTCGATCGATGCTCTCGAACGGGCCTACGATGAGGCGAAGTACGGGCGCTGGTCCTCTCGCCCCTATCTCAACATCGTCATCCCATCGGTGGTCGATCCGACCCTCGCCCCGCCGGGAAAACACGTCATGTCGATCTTCGTCCAGTACGCTCCCTACCAGCTCGAGGGGGGGGCCGAGTCGTGGCCCCAGCATCGTGAAGCGTTCGGCGATACCGTCATCGAGACCCTCGAGGAATACTGTCCCGGTCTCAGCGACTCGATCCTCCACCGCCAGGTGCTCACCCCGTGGGATCTGGAGCAGGAGTTCGGCCTGACCGAGGGCAACATCTTCCATGGCGAACTGTCGCTCGAGCAGCTGTTCTTCCTCCGTCCGACCGCTGGCTGGGCTCGCTACAAGACGCCGGTAAAAAATCTCTGGATGTGCGCATCGGGGACCCACCCTGGCGGCGGGGTGATGGGCGCGCCAGGGCGCAACGCTGCTCGCGCTCTGCTGAAAGCGAGGGTCTGAGGTGACAGAAGAGCGAACCGATCTGCTGGTGGTTGGAGGAGGTATCGATGCGCTGGCTGCGGCGACGATCGTCGCTCGCGCGGGGCGCTCGGTGCGGCTCATCTGCAGTGAAGCGAGCCTCGGTGAGATCGATGCCAGCTGGGAGTTTCATCCGGGCTACCGCAGTGCCGGCTTGCGCTTTCTGTCGGCACCGCGGCCTGCGGTCGTCGCCAAACTTCGACTGGAGGATTTCGGCTACCGTTCACGGCTCGCCCCCGCAACTGAAGAGTCGCGCCCGATGTCGGATGCTCTGCTCGACGAGATGGCACCGATCATCGCCACGATTCAGGAATTTGCCGACGGTGCCCCGCGTGAGTTGATCGACCCCTCGTTTCTGGAGATGTTGCGCCTCGGTGGAACGCTTCATAGAACCCGCCGTGCCATGGGAAAATATGCCTTCGCCGATGCCCTGCGTGTTTTGCCGATGAGCATCGAGGATTGGCTGAGCGAACGTTTCGACGAGTCGCGGCTGCGTGCCCAGCTTGCCGCGCCGGCGCTCTTTGGTGGCTGGGTCGGGCCACTATCGCCCTCGACGGCATTTCTGTGGCTGCTCGCACATGCTGGCGGTGCCCACGAACCTGTCGGTGGCGGGCCGGCGCTGGTCTCTGCCCTCGAAAAGGCGGCGCGCGAGGCGGGGGTCACCATCGAAACCTCGACAACGGTCGACGGCTGGACCCTTGAGCAGGGGAGAGTGGTCGGGGCCAGCACCGATGGTGGCGAACTCCGAGCGAAGCAACTGCTGTCCA
>JBBWWE010000068.1:0-3065 GCA_050256595.1 Planctomycetota bacterium | reverse complement strand
ATCGTGATGATCTCACTGCCGGGAGCCGTGACAGTGGGACGCGGTGACAGCATCCAGGCTTTACTGACCGCGGGGAACGGTTCTTTTCGCAAGGTCGCCCGATCCGGTCATTGGCGCGTCATTTCCAGAGGAACTCTCCTGTCCCGGGCCGATCGTCTCCGCCTTAGCGCTCTGGACTGTTTACTTTCCATCGATGCCCGTTGGGGATGCGCATTGCTGCTCGGCGAAAGAGGCCTGCTCTATCCAGAAACACGCGCGGTGATGAGAAGAACAGGGCTCGGCCACTTACTGGCAGTCAGCGGCCTTCATGTAGGCATCTGCCTCGGCTTCTTTCTCATCTGTTCCAGGAGGTTTCTGTCACCGATGTCTCATGTTGTCCGGGGTCTCGGAGCCGTACTGGTACTATGCCAGGCGTTTCTTTCAGGCGCCAATCCACCCGCCATCCGCGCTTCCTTCACCGGTATGTTGCTTGTCGCTGGCTGGATCGGCGGACGCAATATTGCGCCCGCACAGAGCCTGGCGCTGGCACTGTTGATCTGGTGCGCCATGGGACAGGCTCCCCCCCAAGCCTCCGCGACCATTTCGCTGTGTGCAGTGGTCGGAATCCATCTGGCCCGCGGAAATCAATGGTCTGGCGGTAGTTCTCTGCGAGCATCGCTCGGAGCATTTTTTGGAGCCCATGTAGCGATCGCCTTCTGGAGTGCAGAAATCTGTCCCTTCTCGCCGCTAACGACGCTACTGCTACTGCCAGCGGTAGCGGCAACCATCCTGCTGGGCTGTATCACCTTGATACTGGGGACCTTCGGATTCGAGCAGGTCACTCGAGTCTGCTGGGAATTTCTGACCTGGGTTCTCGACTGGATTCCGCAACTGGCCGATCGACTTCCCTGGAGCCCCTGGGTCGTCCCAGCGATCGGCATTCCGGCGATCTCCCTCACCATGCTGGCTCTACTCTGGCTGTGTGCTGGTAAACCGCGCCTCGCTACGGGCACCCTGGTGATTGCGTTGCTTGCAACAGGGATACACCTCGTCTTACCGATACCCCCGACGATGGAATTGCTACCTACGGGACGAGGACAAAGTGTCCTCATGCAAGCACCCGGCGGTGCACTGCTCTTCGATGCAGGATCCTCCGACTCCATTGACGGTGGAGCGAGTCTGGTGCGTCGATCACTTTGGAATAGCGGCAGGAAACAGATCGACTGGCTCGTTCTCTCCCACTCTCATCTCGATCATTACTCGGCAGTCCCGGCCCTCCTGGAGACAGATTCCATCGCGGGGATCATCGTCGACAGGACCTTTCAAGATGCCCCTGCCGGAGCCGCCATCATTCAGATGGCTCGCCGACATGAAGTCCGCATCCACATCGTAGAAACTGGGGATCGGATGGTAATTGGACCCTGGAGATTAAGAGTGATCTCGGCAGCCGATGCGACTCCCCCAGCCGTGCGACAATCTCAGAATAATCGATCACTCGTGGTGGCGATTCAGGGACCCTGTGGTACAGCGCTCATTCCAGGCGATGCAGAAGCCGCAAGGCTGGCGGCATCCCGAAGTTCCGGTCCGATCGATCTGGTACTGCTACCGCATCACGGATCGATGATGAGAGGTTTAGGACAGTGGGTCGCCTTGCTCGCTTGCCAGCAAGCTTTTGTCGCCAGACCGGGACCTTTACCGAAGGCCACGATCGAACAACTGGCGCACTCGGGGATCGATTCGGTGCCGGGAAACCGAAGCGGCGCAACTCATCGCAAGGAAGGCTTGCCGTTCTCTGCTCCCATGTCGATGATGCCGACCGAAACTGCACTGCCCTTGAGGACCCTGGAAGGCTGGAGAAGATGGTGGATTCGACCTCGCACCGGTTCCGCACCCTGCACTGGGTCGGCGATACCGATGGCTGTCTCCACCTGATCGATCAGACGTTGCTACCGGAAAAGGAACAGCAACGAATCATCGAGCAACCGGAACAGTTGATCGAGGCGATCCAGCAACTGGCGGTGAGAGGAGCTCCCGCCATCGGGGTCGCGGCGGCCTACGGTCTGTGCCTGGCAGTTCGAAACTGCGACGACATCGCCGAAGTCCGATCGCGCTTCCACCAAGCACTGCCGGCGCTACGGTCGGCTCGCCCCACCGCGGTGAACCTCCAGCACATGGTCGATCGGATGGCCAACCTTGAGAGCTCCGCCGAATGTGACTCCCTCGATGGACCCGAACTGAAAGAACGACTGCTCAGCGAAGCGCGAGCCATCGACGAGCAGGATCAGCAGTGCTGCCTGGCCATCGGCGAATCGGGAGCATCTCTGATTGCCGATGGCGCCACCGTCCTCACCCACTGCAATGCCGGAGCGCTCGCCACCGCTGGAACCGGAACCGCGCTGTCGGTGCTGTACGAGGCGTGGAAACAGGGCAAGCGTTTCCAGGTACTGGCCGGTGAAACGCGGCCGCTGTTGCAAGGATCGCGATTGACCGCCTGGGAACTGCAAAAAAATGGTATCCCGGTCGAGGTGATCTGCGATGGGGCCGCCGGTAGTTTCTTCCTTGCTGGCGAGATCGATGTGGTGATCACCGGATCCGATCGGATCGCCGCCAATGGCGATGCCGCCAACAAGATCGGCACTTACACCATCGCCTCACTGGCGAAAGCGCACCAGGTGCCCTTCTATATCGCTGCACCCAGCACCACCTTCGACCTCAACATCGCCAGCGGTGACGAGATCCCCATCGAGCAGCGATCCGCCGATGAGATCTGGTCATCGACGGGCCAGCAACAACCGCCCGAGGGCATCGGTACCCGCAATCCGGCCTTCGATGTGACTCCGGCCTCACACATCGCTGGCTGGATCACCGAAGTCGGTATCCTGCAGCCCCCCTTCGATGAGATCCGGTGATGATTCCACTGCAGCCACCTGACACCTCCCTGGATCCTCTACTGGCCTACGATGGGGATTGCCGCATGTGCATCCGCAGTATCCGGTCGATGGAGATGCTCGGGTTGCTCAAAGGAATCGAGACGCAACCTGCCGCGCTCGTTGCGGGAAATGACCGGGAATTGCTCGACAGTTACC
>JBBWWE010000067.1:0-1841 GCA_050256595.1 Planctomycetota bacterium | reverse complement strand
CGAGGATGTCGACTGTTCGGTGCCGGACTGCAACACCAACGGAATCCCTGATGCCGATGACATCGCAAATGGGACCAGTCTCGATTGCGATATCGATGGGATTCCCGACGATTGTTCCACTAGCGATGGCACCGTGCCGGACTGCAACGCAAATGGCATTCCAGATATTTGCGATGTCGCCGCCGGAGCCGCCGATTGTGACCAGGATGCGGTTCCTGATTCCTGTGAACCGGACACCGACAATGATGGCACCATCGATGATTGCGATGACGACCTAGACGGAGATGGCATTCCCAACAATTGCGATGTGGATCAGACAGCGGGTGCTGATTGCGATAGCAACGGGCAAGACGACTTTTGTGATCTCCTCGCTGGAGCAACTGACTGTGATCTCAACGGTCAACTCGATGTCTGCCAGATAATCGATGATCCCTCGAGCGATTGCGATACGAGCGGAACGCTCGATCTCTGCGATATTACTGGGGGGACTGCTGACGATTGTAATGGCAATTTTGTTCCTGATTCCTGCGACATCGCAAACGGTACTAGCACCGACAACAACGGTGACGGAGAACCGGATGAGTGCTTTATTCAGAATTGGGTGCGTGCCGATGTCAATACTGACGGGCAACACGACATCAGCGATGCGGTTGCCAGCCTCGAGTATTTGTTCGGCAATGGAGATGTTGATTGCGAAGCCTCTGTCGATGCCAACAACGATGATTTGCTCAACATTGCAGATACCATTTTCATACTTTCGTATCTGTTCGCGGGTGGACTGGAACCCGAAGAGCCCTTCGCTGCGTGTGGCCATGAGGCAGCGGGCTCTCCGCTCGACTGTGCTTCCTTCCCGCCGTGTCCGTAGAAGGGCTGACTCAGATTCGCAGGAACTGACCTGTGAAAAAAAGAGGCTCCCGTGACCCTTGTGGTCGCGGGAGCCTCTTTCATTTGCCAGGAAATGGATACGCTTCAGGAATCGTTTCGACGATTTCGAATCAGATCCTCGAGCTCCTGCCGGAGTTTTTCCAGGATCTCATCGTATGGAAAAGAACCGAGACTCTCCGATCCTCTCTTCAGATTGACGAAACTGGGAGCGCACCAGAGTCCGAGGTCGGCATCGTCGGTTTCTCCCGGGCCATTTACCCGACACCCCATCACGGCGATGGTGAACTGGTGGTCGAGGTAGTTCTTCGACAGTTCCTTCACCTGTTGAGCCAACTCGACGAACGCTCCATTCTCGACTCGCGAGCATGATGGACACGAGATGATGTTGGGACCATCGGTCTGGTACTGGACTACGCTCCGGACCCTGCCGCTGGCGATGTCGTCCAGGATCTCCCGTCCTGCCTGTATCTCCTGGCATTTTTCTTCATTGGGCACGGTCAAGGAGACCCTGACGGTGTCTCCGATCCCCTGGGAGATCAATTGTTCGAAGGCGATTCTGGTTTTGATCACACCATCAGGGGGAAGACCCGCTTCTGTGACACCGAGGTGAAGAGGAACCTCGGGACGAGTTGAGGCGAAGTTTCGATTTGCCTCGACAACCAGGGCGGGGTCGGAGTCCTTGAGCGAAACGGTGTAGCGAATAAATCCGATCTTGTCGAGCAGAGCGGAGTGTTCCAGTGCACTGGCGACCATCGGAGAAACAGAATCTTCCGGTGGCCAGAGTTGTTTCTGCGCGGGATCAACGGACCCACAATTGACCCCGATCCTGAGTGCGGTATCACCTTCCGCTGCCCAGTGAGCAATTCTCTTCACCTTTTCTTGCCAGGGCAGGGATTTTTCGTGGTGATGGAGATGCCCTGGGTTGTAGCGGATCTTGGCAACCGATGGTGCCAGCA
>JBBWWE010000066.1:0-2912 GCA_050256595.1 Planctomycetota bacterium | reverse complement strand
GGAAGTTGCCACTCTTCCCGGATCATCAACACCCCTTCTCCGGTGCGTTTCAAAAAGCGCGACATCTTCATGACCGTTTCCTTGGTCGGATCGATCTTCTTGTTGCGGAAGCGCTCAACGCGATCCGCGATGGAACCCATCGTTTGCTTACCACCTACCGCTTCGATGTAACGATCGATGACTTCCAGAGCAGCCGGCTCGCTGGCAGGGATTCCCAGATCATCGGCACCCAGGATGTCGTCGACCGAGGGCGGATCCTGCTTGGCTTCGTCATCGGTCCCTGTGACGGGAGTGGGATCCTGAACCACCGAGAGCGCTACCGCATCCTCGATGGGGAAACTCCAGCTGAGGATTCCCAGCAACAAAATGCCGAAGAGAAATTTTCGGACGAGAGATCCAGATTTCATCAACTTCTGTCCTTCCAGAGAGCCCTCCCGGGGCCTTCTACCCATCGATCGATGAGACCGATCGAACCTGTGCGGGAGTTTCAATCAACGAGGCGGTCCAGGAGCCTAACGAACCGGGTCCGCCACTGATTCCAAAGTACCCGGAAAAGGCGACAATTCGGAATCTTCTACCGTTCAGGATAACCGTACGAGGCCTCCGGGTCAAAACGACCCGGATACACCAATTTTGGTCTTCTGGGGGCCATCCGAGGCGGGAACGGGCCCAGCATCGCGATTTCCCATCAGATAAGCGAACCCCTCGCGTCGAAGCCACGAGCGGATCGTCTTGAAGGGGACGAACAGGCCCATATGAGGAACCACCGCCGGCGTACGTTTTCCATAGGTGTAAATCATGCTGCTGATGCCGATCAATGTCGAATCACTGGCCAGGAAAATCCCACCACCGGAGTTACCGAAGTAGGTCGGGGCGTTGACCATCCAGTAGATCTCTTCTCCGACCGCTTTGTACTGGGATGAGATCTCCCCGAGCGTAGGCAATGGTTGATTGCCGAGCGGACAGCCGACCGCGTAAACCGGTTCGAAGACGCACAGCGACTCACAGACCTCCTCGGCGGCGACATCTGCCATGTAAGGCCATTCGCTCGAACGATCGACACGAATCAGCGATAGATCCGAATCCGGCAACGAAGCGACTTCATAGCCCTCGTAAACAACCTCGCCAAGTCGACCGAGTTCTGGATCAAAGAAGCGCAATTCCCGGATCACCACCTCTTCGCTGGTCAGGTCACGCACCTCTTCAACGACGTGGTAGGCGGTCACGATCCAGGTTTTCCAGTGCTGCTCAGCGACAAACTCGCAATCGAGTACGACTCCACTACCGACGGTGCCATTGCCACGCAACTGGACCACCGGATAGATCATCCGCACGACCTTGTCCTGGTTGTTCTGGTGCGAACCGCTACGTCCCGGCGGATTCAGTATCGGCAGCATCGATTCGATTCTGGAATCGAGTTCTTCGATCTTCTGCTCGGCACGATCGATTTCATCTCCGACCCAGCGACGCAGTCCTTCACGGCGCGAATCGAGTTCGCGAACGATTCTGGCTCGTTCCTCTGACAGCAGATCTGACGAGGCATTTCCCAGCATCGGTTCGACAGGCGCAAAGTCAGTGGAATCTGCGGGCAATACCCCGTTCGACAGACACCACAGTGGATCTTCATCGAAACTGGACAGGTCCGAGATGGGTAGAGTGAACGAAACAAAGCCGGGACCGGTTGCCAGTGCAACTTCATCGGTGGAAACAAGCGTCGGCACCACGACCGCGTACATTGAGGTGAGGATCACTGCCGCCAGCAGCATCGTTTTTGGAGAGTTGCCGTTCATCGTTCCCCGCTTCCGCATGGGTCTTCCCCGGACCCAGGTGGGTCATCCAGAAGGATCGACCCGACAAAGGAGATTACGATGAGGCGCCAAAAGCGGCCAAATCACGACCGATCGGATCGCGCCTGGAGCTGCTGAGATAGTGATCGAGAAGTGGGGAAGCCCACCAGAAGCACCCGGAACCGGGTTCAGGCCTCTTGTGGGGAATCCTGTGGAGAATCTTGTGGAGAATCCGATGGAGAATCATCGGAAGGATCTTGCGCAGCATCCTTCGAATCGGAATCCGCGGCCGGAGATTCATCGGAATACAGAAGTTTGAGCAGGCGGTCGGGAACGTGCACGACCCGATCGGCGGGCCTTCCGCCAGTTCTGGCCTTCACCGTCTCGAGCTGCAGAACCTGCTCGATGACCTGGTTCTTGGGAGTGTCGAGTTCGATCTGGATACGATCGACCAGTTTCTCGTTGACGAACACGGCCAGTTCAACTTCGGTAGGTTGCAGCAGTTCTTCGCTATGCTCGGGCCACGGTTCGTCGTCGAGATTGCCCTGCTCGCCGATTCCGGCCCACAACTCATGAGCCATGTGCGGAGCAAAAGGATTGAGCAGGATCACGAAAGTTTTCAGTGTCTGACGATCGACTTCCTCGGGAGTCAGTGTATCTCCCCGCAGCAACTTGACGAACTCCATGAAAGCACTGACCGCCTTGTTGAGGCGGAAGGTGCGGATCGCCCGACTCACTCGGCGGATCAGACGGTGCTTGGCGACCAGAACGTTGCGACTGACAAAGCGCCCCTCGCCAAGGCGCGCCAGGATCACCTCGTGAGTTCTCTGCAGAAAACGAGCACAGCCCCTCAGTCCCTCCTCGTGCCACTCGACATGGTCCTGCGGGGGCCCAACAAACAGCAGATGGAGCCGCATCGCATCGGCACCATGCTTTTCCAGGTAATCGCCAGCGAGCACGCGCGGTCCCCGTGGGCCGAATCCGTCTTCGGGTTCTTCGGCACTACCGGGGGCCCGGATGCGTCCCTGGTTGAACAGTCTGCGGTACGGTTCTTCACGATGAGTCACGCCCAGATCGGCCAGGAAATGACTGATGAAACGGACATAGAGCAGATGCAACTCGGCG
>JBBWWE010000065.1:0-1823 GCA_050256595.1 Planctomycetota bacterium | reverse complement strand
GAACTCAGGCGAACACTCAGACAGTACTACTCCTGAATCGGTGATCTCTCGGTTATCCTGCAGCCAGCCGGGAGGGTCGCACCTCTTTTCGATCGAGGCAACCGCACTCCACCTTGCGAACTGTGGACAGTGCGAACTGTGGACGGTGCGAACTGTGGACGGTCGCGATGTTCAGTTATAGGGGGATCGATGGTTCAACGCGTCACAGTGATCGGGGCCGGGACGATGGGGCTAGGAATCGCCCAGGTCACTGCCATCCATGGCATCGAAACGGTCCTCTGTGACCTCTCCGAGGAGTTGCTGGCAACCGCTCGTTCGGCCATCTCCAAAAGCGTGGAAAAGGGCATCGATAGGGGCAAAACCCCCGAACAGGCACGCGACAACCTGCAGCAATTCTTGACCACCACGACCACTACCGTCGAGGCGTGTGCCGAAAGCGATTTCATCATCGAAGCGGTTCCGGAGAGTCAGGATCTCAAGTCGAAGATTTTCCAGCAGGTCGAGCAGGCCTGTGATGCCGGTGCAATCCTTGCCACCAATACCTCTTCCTTGCCCATCAGCCAGCTAGCATCAGGGCTCAAAAACCCTGATCGCTTCATCGGCATGCACTTCTTCAACCCGGTACCTGTGATGGCACTGGTCGAGGTCGTTCGAGGAACCGAAACATCCGAACAGACCGTCGAGACCACGGTCAACTTCGCTCGCCTCCTCGAAAAAGAGCCGATCGTGGTCCAGGATAGCCCTGGATTTGCCACTAGCCGTCTGGGTCTGGTCATCGGCCTCGAAGCGATTCGGATGCTCGAGGCGAATGTGGCTTCTGCAGAAGAGATCGACAAGGCGATGGAACTGGGGTATCGCCATCCGATGGGGCCTCTGCGCCTGACCGATCTGGTCGGTCTCGATGTGAGACTGGCGATCGCAGAATATCTCCATTCAGAGATTGGTGAACAGTTCCGCCCGCCACAACTGTTGCGTGATTATGTCGATCAAGGGCGGCTCGGCAAAAAGTCGGGGCGAGGATTTTACGTCTGGGACTGAATTCACATTTCTTCACGTCATGAACTGACCTGAATCGGCGACCGCTGTCGATACACGGAGTGCTCCATTGATGGGGCATCTGCGGCCCGGTAACGTCATGGGTGGTTGGCTCTCTGTTGCCCAGGGAACCTCCCGTATCGTGTAGGCAGGGAAAAGAGGTTATGTCGATGAAATTCCTGGTCCCATTCGTCCTTTGTATCTTCGGACTTTGCTCTTCTGTCTCCGGTCAGCAAGGTTTCGGTCTTGCAGTCAGTGGAGGATCCGGAGCCACCGGCGACGTGATCCAGTCCCACGTAACGCTTGATGCCGATGTTTCGGGCTGTCAGGGGTGGTCGTTCGGGGTCTGTCACGATACTGCCAATCTGGATTTACTCGACGCCGTCGATGGGCCGACCACATCGGTGGTCAATGGCGGAGGCCCTCCCGATTTCAACGAGGTGAGCATCTACCCCGAAGGCGTCACGATGGGGGTGGTGATCTCGTTTGTCGGCAGTTCCGTACTGGAACAGGGATATGGATACGGCCTACTCGACATCGACTATGGACTCACCGGAGTCCCGGTTCCAGGTGAGTTTCCCATCGAAGCTGAAGTGAACTTTTGCGGAACCCTGGGCTCGCCACCAGTGGATGTGGTCATCGTTTTGGGAGGTTCGAGTTTTACACCAAATACGCAAGACGGGATCATCCAGATCGTTCCTCCCCCGGATTTTTGTCTGGATCTCAACTGTGACGGGGGCGTTTCGGATGCAGTGCTCACCTGGAGTGAGTGTACTCCCTTCGATTAC
>JBBWWE010000064.1:0-3837 GCA_050256595.1 Planctomycetota bacterium | reverse complement strand
GGTATCGACACCAGACGTTTCAGATTCAAGCAGACGGAGAACGCGAGAATGCGGCCTGATGTCGTGTACGGGAACGCGAATCTGGCGTTTGATCGATCGATAACGGATTCTGGAGTTGCTGGAACCGTCATCGTAGCAGATTATTTTGCTTCGAAGGAAAACAAGAATCTCTCCGCCGAGGGACTCGCCCGCAGGTTGGTTCCTACCTTGCCGATAGAATCAAATCGCGGATTTCTCCGCACCTTTACATCGGTCAAGCCGGAGCAGATCCCTTCGGACGGCGAACCGCACCGACTGCTCTATGCCATCAAGAATCTCAAGTTCGATGAGAAACGGATCTGTGTTGGAGAGATGAACACGGCGGTGTTCAGGCAGATCATCGCATTGCTACCGGGCAGTGATCCTCTGCTTGAGGGGAGCGTGGCGGTCTTTCTGGGAGATGATTATCTTGGTCAATCAACGATAGAGACGACAGCTCCTGGTGAAGAACTGACACTCGATCTGGGTGTCGATGGCCAGGTTACCGTTAAGCGGATCGAGAGAGATTCGGAAGAGAAGGTAGGGATTTTTTCCAAGGCTCTTCATTATCGTACTGATCTCACGATAACCATTGAGAATTTCCACTCAGAGCCGGTCAGCATCTCGCTTCGTGAAAGGATTCCCTTTACCGAGTCGGAGGATCTGCGCATCAAGATTGATCGCACCACCACTACTCATCTGCCTGAAGGCCTGGATTCCGACAATGGCCTTCTTTCATGGCAACTCACTGTCGATCCTGGCGAGCCTCTCGAGGTGAAATTCAGCTGGTGGATCGAGGCCCCTCCGGGTGTGCGATTGACACGCAGAGAAGCCCCGGAGCGACTGGGAGAGGGGGAATGATGCGTACTTCCAGTCTGATCATCGGTTGCTGGCTATTGTTGTGGGCTTCGCCCGTATTCGCCGGATCGTCTGTTGAAGTGGCCGTCCTGAAGTATGTTTCTCCCGATGCGGTGACCGTGTTCGAGGATCGTGCTCGAGTTCATCGTCGGCAGGTGATGGACGTTGGGGTTGGCTCGAGCGAGGTGGTCTTTTTCCAGTTGCCGGCAAGCCTCGACCCTTCGAGTGTTCGAGCGCGTCTGTTGGGTGTCTCTGGTTTGGTTCTGGGAGTTCGTCTCGAACGAGATGTGCATGTCGAGGACTTCAACGAGGAGATGCGTCGGCTGGTGAAGGCCATCCAGGAACTGGATGATCAGGGCCAGACCAATTCATTCCAGATCGGAGAATTGGATCGTCGAAAGATCATCATCCTGCGCCTGTCAAAAATTCTCGAGGATTCCTTCACCACCAGCGGTGGCAAGGATCTATTTGGAGGATCCAGTTCCGCTCAGATCATCGCTGCCCAGCAGTGGATCGCTGATCGATTGCTGGAACTGAATCTGGAGAAGGATCGATTACGGTTGCAACGAGACACCATCAACAAGAAGCGACAGGACCTGGTTTCCGACCTCGAACCACTACAAGGTCAGCGCCGTAAAACCTCCTGGTCGGCAACGGTTCTGATTCAGACCCAGACAGAGGGTCAGGCAACGGTGGAACTCGCCCATGACGTCCCTGGAGCTCGTTGGATTCCTATCCACGAGGCGATTCTTGATGAGGCGAGCCGGCAGGTTCAGTGGCAGAGCAAGGCCCAGGTGGTCCAGCAAAGTGGCGAGGACTGGACCGATGTTCAGTTGACCCTGTCGACGGCGCGCTCCTCTCTTGGGCTCACGCCCGCTTCACTGGTTCCCCTGCGCGTCGATGCGATCACAGCCCAACCGCAAGCGCCCCTCGAGGTTGTAGAGAGATCGGTGTCCGCCGAATATGAACTGGGACTTGAGAGCGCCGGACGCTCTCTCGGCGAGGATTCCGTGCGAGGAGAAATCGATCTCACCGGAGCTGTTGTCTCTGCTGGCGCTGGCCCGGTTCGTTTCCTGATTCGTGCCAGGAGTACGATTCCTGCCGATGGAAGCACGCATGCTGTGACCATCAGCGAACAAAACCTGGCTGCAGAACTCGGGTATCAGAGTGTTCCGCTACTGAGTCCTCACGTGTACCGCCGGGCCCGGCTCGTCAACTCAGGTAATGCTCCGCTACTGGCAGGAGTGGTGCGTTGTTTCCGCGATGGTGCTTATGTGGGAGATGGTCGAATCCAGCGAGTTGCTGCTGGCCAGCAGTTTTCTCAACATTTCGGATCTGAAGGCCGGATTGTAGTTCACAAGGAGGAGATCGAGGATCAGTCCAGGAAAGCAGGATCCTTCACAAAGAAAGTGAAACTGGTGAAGGCCTTTCGCATCACGGTCAAATCTGTGATCGACGAAGAGGTGCAACTGGAGTTGGTCGATCGTATTCCTGTCAGTTCAGTTGACGAGGTCGAGGTTGTTCTCGGCGATGAGACGGCACCCGATCCATCCGTTGATGAAGATGGAATCGTGCGCTGGACGATGTCACTGCAGAAGGATCAGGCACAGGTATACGTGCTGCAGTGGATCGCTACTGCTCCCCGGGGGGATGATGCCATCCTGGAGAGAATCCGTTGAATCTCGATGGTGATCTGATCGAAGAGTATCTCGCATCGGAAGGTCGTGCGCGAAAGGAACTCCTGAAACGGGTTCTTGCCGCCAAGCCCGATTCCGCGGACGCGACCCGACTGGCACCAACTCTGAGGGATCCGAGTCCGAGGGTTGCCGCGCGCATCACTGCGCTGCTGGCCCGACATCAATTGCGAGATGTCTTCGAACAGCAGCTGGGGGGATTGAAGTCGGGAAAGATCGCCATCCTCCGGGGGCATTTCGAGAAGATCGCAGGACCTCAAAACTGAACCCTCGAATCCACCGAAACTAGTTCGTTCCCTCGTACGGCTCCTCGTTCAATCCCTCATGGGGTTCTTCGTTCAACTCCTCGCAGGTGAGGAGGATTGCCTCGACATCGGCGGTTCCGATGATATCGACCCCGTCATAGACCACTTCCCAGGTGTATCGTCCCGGTCCATTAAATTCCATCGGAGGGAGTTCGAAGATGCACTCGTGGTGTTCACGTCGGTCGTCGTGTTCGAGGGGGAACTCAGGGCTCTCCTCGATGACATAGTCATCACTGAGTCGCTTGAAGCGGAATGAGATGGTGTGGAGTCCGGAGAAATCACTCAGATTCAAGTAAAGGGACGCAAACGGATATTCGCAGGGAAACTCCGGCATACGGACCCGGTTGAAGGTGCCGGCTAGCACGCACTTTTGGGAATCATCGTCTTTGTAAATGCGGTCGCAGAGGATGATGGCTTGCACGATAGGAAGTAGCGGTCGATCCAAGGGAAACACCTATTCTGCAGGGTCCTGTGAGTTGAATGTATATGCCTCGGAAAACCGGTTCCGGAGACGATCTGAGGTTGCTCCTCTGGAGCAAGAAAAAGTACGGACCCAGCAACTTATTGTTACAGAGGAGTTCTCTCTTGTCACCCGATCTGGACTTGCCCGCCTTGACCCATCCGGGTGAGGGTCACAAAATGCCGGGCATCGCCAACCACCGAGGGGGTACCTGGAAGTGCTCTCCTCGGGGCTGCCTGAAGGGTTCCACAGACCTTGAGAATTCTGACGGTCCGAGAAACGGCCTGGTTCAACGTCGATCCACTGGCGACATGGTCTCACGTTTCTCGAATCGAGGAATGGTCGCGCTGGTGCGCTGGTCTGGGCTCTGCTCGGTGGACGCACGGAGAGCCATGGAAGTCGGGTTCTCGTTTCGAACTGAACTGGGATGGTGCGGCATCTGCACCCTTTCGAGGAGGTGAAGTTCTCCATCTCGAAGACGAGGGGAACCTCGACGGCGATG
>JBBWWE010000063.1:0-5364 GCA_050256595.1 Planctomycetota bacterium | reverse complement strand
ATTTGAAGAATCTGCGAGGGTGCGATATTGATGCGTAATCCATCGGGAAGTTCAACGGTGACCATCCCTTCGCTTGCAACAAGACTCTTGAATTGCAGCAAGGCACCGGAACTCAAACGTAACTGGCGTTTGATTTCGTGGTCCTGAAGTTTTGTGCTAGCCAGTCGAAGTAGAGTTTTCTTGCAGATCCACTCGGCCCGCAACCGCTCCTCGGCATCGGATCTTTGCGCAGGATCATACAGTTGCGGTAGCAGGTCTTGTTCGAGGTGCCACAGATCGAGTGCCTCACGGGCGGCCATCTGAAGATCCACAGGCCATGGCTCCACTTCCTTTATATTCTTGCGAAGATCAACTGGAAGGTCGTCAGCAATGGTAGAGATCTGATTGCCGTTCCCGACTTCCGGATGGATTTGAATCGGAGGCCGATCATTCAACACCTTGAGCAAAATCAGGGTGGCCACAACGGAAGTGATGGTAAGCAGTCGTGTCATGGCCGGGATCGCAATTCTTTGTGACGATCCGATCGATCTCGGAAATATTGACGAAGGGTGTCCATCGCTGGTTTGCCTGCTGGAGTGTACCCGTGGTCATCGAGACCGCCTTCTTCATGGAGAGCATAAAAGAACACGCCACGAACGTGCTCGTCACGCGAGAACGTTGCAATGAACGTCTCGTAGCCAATCATTTGTGCCTCGAGATCGACCTGGTCACCACGATACTGATCCCAGGGTGCCTCCAGAGCTCGGTCGTGGGACGGGTAACCCACTTCGCTAAAAAATACCGGCACTCCTGATCGCATGCTCCACTCGTGCAATTGGGACCGGAGAGGAAGCAAGCTCTGTATCAGTTGTTCTGGTCGATAATTCTTGTCCTTGGTCAGAGGGAGGTATGCATTGACTCCGAGAGCGTCCAGATGGCCAGCAAACGAAATGTCCCTCCAGCAATCCCAGTTCGCAGAATAGGTGATCGGTCCACGGAACTCGGCGCGAACAGAATCGAGGATCAGGTTCCAGCGCTGCTGGTCGGTTTGCATCGAAGAGAGTTCACTTCCGACGAACAACAGATGGACGCCACATTCACTGGCAAGCTGACTCCAGGAAACAATCCAACGCTGATAGTGGTCAAACCAATCTGCTCTGGAGTCGGGATCCAGCTGGCCCCGCCAGTGTTCATCGAGGGGGTCCTGAATCAGCAGTATCGGGTGCAGGGCAACCTTGAATCCTGACGCACGAGTCATCTCGCAAGCTTTCTCGACGGCGATCCTGGACGGGCTTCGATGATCAGCTATGGGAAACGAGGAAGAGTCATGATTGGCCTGGAATGAAGGGAACATGATCTGCACCCAGGAGGCTCCGAGAGAGGTTGCGTCTTGTAGATTGGATTCAAAACGACCGGCCGGATCCTCACCCATCAAGAGGATGGTGATTCCGTAAGGATCACACCAGGGTTCGACATTGCCCGATGACCGGGGTGTTGTTTGTTGGCCGGTCAATGGCGAGGATGTCTCCGGAGAAATGACTCCTGCTGGTTGGTCGATGAGGACGAGAAGCAGCAATCCGGGTACTAGTATCCACAAGAGTTCCTTCCTCACCTTGAGTATTCTCCTGTCCAGGAACCAGGGATGGACACGGGCGATTTCTGGCTACAGAATCAGTGTCATGGGTGCCAGCCTTGGCATCCAGAGCAACCTGGAGATTGTCGTGTCGTCGATGTCGAGAGGCCCACTGATGAAGTTACAATCCGTCTCTCGACTATTGCTGGTTGTGCTTCTGAGTTGCTGTGGCTCACTTGCCGCCGCGGATCTCGATTTGCTCAAAGCCCGATTCAAGCAGGAACGAGGCCTTGAGGTTCTCGATAGAATCGACACCTTGCAGGCGATCGGGGCGATCGACACAGAAGAAGCCTCCCAGTTTCTCGCCGATATCATCAAGGACCCTTCGGAGGTCACCTCGATGGCGGAAGCCGCTGTGCGCTTGGTCGCGCTTCATGGCCACTGGGTTGGGCTCCAGTCTGTCGTCGAACACGGTTTCAAGAATTTACCAGAGCGTTCCTACTGGGTTTTCCGTGAATGCTGGGATCGTGATTTAACCGTCGGAGAGTCGAAATACATCGCCGAGACCGGAATCAACGCAGTTCCCGCACTGCCCGTGACCGGGCAATCGATTGTTCTCGGTATCGCCTTGCGGGTAACCCACTCTGAAATTGGCGAAAACGCTCTCAAATTGCTCGGCAACCGCAGGGTGCCGCCACAGAACCAGGCGTACATCGTTGATCTGGTACGGATCCATCACGTGGTTGCTGCCAGCAAGAAGCTGGGTCGATTATTTCGCGTCAATGACCCCAAGTTGCAGAGATCCGTGCTCATCGCACTCCAGCAACTCGAAGCCGAGGACCAGAGTCGGACCTTCCACAAGGCACTCAAGAGCCGTCACTGGACAGTCAGAGCCTGTGCTGTCGACATTTTCGGCGATACTCGAGATCCGGAAGTTGTTCGTGTTCTTGTTCCGCTGCTCAACGATCCATTTCTCGAGGTGCAGGTCTCTGTAGTCCAGGCGTTGAGAAAAATCGGCGGCAAAGATGTCGTGGAGGCGCTAGTCTAGGCAGTCAAAAAAAGTGAAGGACGAGTCCTCGATGACATCTCGGATACCTTGCTGTGGTTAACCGGTAAGGACTTCGGTCCCAACCCGACCTCGTGGAAAGCGTGGTGGGAAAATGAAGGGGATTCCGCCGAGATCAAAGGGATCACCCGAGAAGAGTTCGATAAAATTCGCGCCGAGTCTGCCGATCAAACCACCGGAACCTACTACGGCTTGCGAGTCATCAGTCGCTTTGTCACCTTCATTGTGGATATCTCCGGCAGCATGGAAGAACCCTACGAAGTCGATAGCATCAAGTTGCCCGGTGGACGTATCAAACGTGGTACCGGTGTCGATGAGGAAGATGGTGCGGGAAAAAAAAAGCGGGAGAAACTGGCCAAGATCGAGGTGGCCCGTAGAGAACTACTGAGGGTGCTCGACGGGATTCCCAATGGTACTCAGTTCAATATCATAGCCTTCGAGAGCACGTTCACGCTCTGGAGACCAGCACTCGTCGAGATGGGCGAAGACATCCGCCACGATGCCATGGACCATGTCCGGGGCCTGACACCTCGCGGAATGACCAATGTTTATGACACTCTCATGTCTGCGCTCGACGATCCCGAGGTCAATACCATCTACTTTCTCAGCGATGGCGCACCCACGATGGGCAAGATCATGGACCTGGAAGGAATCCTGGGGCAGGTCAAGGCGGTAAACAGCGAGCGCAAGGTGAAGATCCACACCATAGGCTTCCACCTGGATCCTGCTGCATCGATCCTGATGCGCAGACTCGCCGAAGAAAACCATGGTTCGTTTATCGAGCGGTAGCGTCGATGGAGAGCGATCCGCGACTAGAAGTAAACCTCGCAACGGGTTTTCTCATAGCGGGCGGCAAATATGATGGTGATCAGGAACAACAGCACCGTAACGCCGATCAACCCATAGTTCATCGCAGGCCCCAGAGCATCGGTGCTACCGGCTGAGTTCAGCTGCATGAAATAAAACAATCCAAACAGCAGGAACAGAAGACCTGGGACGACGGCGGTCATGAAGGCCTTTTTCTCGCTAGCCTTGGCCAGTTCGAGGCGCTGGATTTCAGCTGACTCCGGAACTGAACCTCCATGACCACATGCGGGGCACGAAACACTCTTGGAATCTGACGATGTCACGTAAAGGAAATCGGAATAGCACTCGCTACAAACGACCGGGATCGTCCCTGCAAGAGTGGGGGTGCGGGTGAGTCTTGGTTTGCTCTTTTTGGCTGCGCCCTTTTTTCGGCCAACGGTTCTGCTTCGCTTTGCCATCAATACCTCTCCAATTGCTTTCAGGAACCATGAATCCTAGCAATGGAAGATACAGGGTCAAGTGCGCTGAGAGTGCTGTGACGATAGTTGTGCCAGGCCCAGATTAAAAATCGATAACCCTGGCAGGTCCTCTCGGCCATTCTCCTCGCTGCCGGGGAAGCGCGATTCGCGAGGGTCTCTCCGTACGGGAGGCTTGTCATGGCGCGGGAGACGAGTTCCTGGACGTCCCTCCTGGTGGACGCCTGGGCGGTCTGGTGGCCGAACTCGTGGTGGTGGAGAGCCTCCAGGTCTTCCTGGACCATTGCCAGGCCCGACACCATCTCGACCAGGACCGGGTCGTCTGCCCCGGTGATCGGGGGGCTCGTTGTGGTTGCGTGGCCGTTTCAGGCCCCGACGCAGGAATCTCGAGATCCCCTCCCTCTCTTCCTTGCTCAGTGCCTCCATCGCCTTGGCCAGTCTCGGGTGTGCCTGGGGAATCACTGCCTCTGTGATGAAATCGTTCATTTCTTCACGATTCAATCGGTGAGCCAGGTGAAGGACCCGCTGGATACGCGGGGAATCAGGTGGACGCCTGCGGTTGTGGCGAAGATCCAGCGTTTCCCAGCGGACATGATTTGGCAGTTTCATCAGACGATCGCGCTCCTGCTGGGGCATCTTTTGCAACAACACGGCTTCCTTGTCATGGATCGCCTTGCGCAAGAACTCACCTCTGGCCTTGGGAGCCAGGTGGCGAAAACGATCGCGTTCCGAATCGTTCAAATTCCATTTCCACATACGAAATGCGATCCCGCGTCTGCGAAGTTTCTTTTGTTCCTCGACAGAAGACTTCAAGAATTGATCGACCTTGCCGATCAAGACTGTCGAATCGCCCGGCTCCAGTTCACGGACTCGGTCGATCAATCCTTCACGACGTGTGGCTGGCAACTTCTGCAAAGCCGTATGAGCCTTGAGAATCGCTTTACGTTGCTTCGGGGTCAGTTGATTCCATCTCTCGATGGCATTGACCAGCCTCGGGTTGGAAGATGGTTCATCATCAAGAACGGCCTGTCCGAACAGGGCCGAACCACCCGTGATGAGCAAGGCACAAATCAGCAGCAGAAGGCTATGGAATCTCGTCATCAGTTCTCCTGCTCCTCTGCCACCAGCAGTTCAAGGGGAAGTGCCGCGATATCGGAGTCGAACCCCTCGAGGGTATCGAAATGGGATGGATCGAGACGGGCGATCACGGAAGGCTCGAGAGGTGCGAGCACCTCGAGGACATCGAGCACCATCAGAACACTGGTACCTGGATCATCGATGATCTGCATTTCAGTGGTGTCGCGACCCACCTGATCCTGCAGGGCCCAGCTCAGAACCCCGATCAGGACCAGGGCAGCGGCAGCCAGTTGATATCTGCTGGGACTTCTCGATGCGGTGGAAATCCTACCCCGGAGTCGAGCGAGGAAAAGATCGCTATCGACTTCATTGTCCAGCGAACGATC
>JBBWWE010000062.1:0-2613 GCA_050256595.1 Planctomycetota bacterium | reverse complement strand
CTTGCCGGTGATGGCCCGATGGGCAGTGATGATCTCGAAGGCGAAGATGGCTACCATGGTGACGGTGAGGAGGGGAACCGATGAACGAGTCAGAGGAACCCGCGGGTTCCCAGGGTGCCGACAAACCTGATTCCGCAGTGCCTGATCCCGCAGTACCCAATCCCCCAGGAACAGAGTCGAGCAAGCCACCCCGGACCAAGCCGATCCAGCATCCCGACTATGAAAAGGGCCCCATGGAACGTCGCAAGTTCCTGGGACGCATCGGCGCTGCGGCGGGGATCCTCGGTGCTGCCGGCTATCTGGCCCTCGCCCCCAAGAACTGGCCCTTATCTCTCAAGGACAAGACGGGGTTGCGTAGCAAGCCCCGCTTCAAGCCGGTCAGCCTCAACGATTTCAGGGTAGCGAAGCCGATCCATCAGACCGCCGATGTGGGTATTGGCCGAGGAGGCACCCCCGATCAGATGCTTCGCAAGGCACTCGATGCAGTTGGTGGCCTGAAACACTACATCCAGCCGGGCGACATCGTGGTGGTGAAGCCGAATGTCGCCTTCGATCGTTCCCCGGCACTGGGAGCGACCAGTCAACCGGCACTGCTCGAGGCGTTGATCAACATGTTGTTGGTCGACTGCCGGGCGCAGGAGGTGCGAGTCTGCGACAACCCCATCGAGTCTCCCGCCGACTGCTTCATGAAGACGGGGCTGCGCAAGGCAACCGAAAAAGCCGGCGGTCGTGTCTACTTGCCAGATACTAACGCCTTCAAGATTCTCAGCACGCCCGGCGCCAAACTGATTGACGAGTGGTGGTTCTTCCACCGGCCGTTTACCAACGTCGACAAGGTGATCGGTGTTGCACCCGTCAAGGATCACAACCTGTGCTTCGCCTCGATGGGGATCAAGAACTGGTACGGGCTGCTCGGTGGACGCCGCAGCCAGTTCCACCAGGACATCCACGAGATCGTGTCCGATCTCTCCATCATGATTCGCCCGACGCTGACGATTCTCGATGGAACGAAGATCCTGATGGAGAACGGACCGACCGGTGGAGATCCCTCGAATGTGGTCGACGGGGACGTGGTGATGGCGTCGCTGGACCCGGTCGCCCAGGATGCCTGGGCCTTCGAACACCTGCTGAGACGTGATCCCGACAAGTTACCTGAATATCTGCACAAGTCCGAAGCCAAGGGCTGTGGCAAGATCGACTACAGCGGTCGCCTCAAGGAGATCCTTTGAGTTTGCCTCCGGCGGTTCCTGAGCCGGGCAGTTCCAAGCCGGACTCTCCCGCCGTGAAGTTCTTCCCGCCGCCGGTGCGCAAGAAACTGCGACTGACCAACGTGCGGATTGCTTCACAGATCTTCTTCTTCAGTGCATTCATCGTGCTGTGCTGGTTGACCTGGACCTCGCGTCTCGAGGGCTACCCGGTTTCACGAATCCTGGAGATGGATCCGCTGGTGATGATCTCCACCATGCTCTCGACGGGATATGTCTACCGCTACCTCGGCTGGGGTTTGCTGGTGCTGGGTCTGACGCTGTTGGCCGGGCGTGTCTTCTGCAACTGGATCTGCCCCTACGGTACGCTCCATCAGTTCATCGGATGGCTGTTCAACGTTCACAAGACCAAGGATAACTTCGACCGTAATCGCTACCGGGACATGTACTACTTCAAGTACGCCGTCCTCGCGGTGCTACTCATCATGGCCTCCATGGGTGCGCTTCAGATCGGACTGCTCGATCCGATTTGCCTGATGTATCGCACCACCGCCACCGTCGTCGCGCCCATCTTCGACATGACGGTTGATTCGCTTCCGGGAACGAACCCGCTGTGGATCGACAATCTCAAGTTCGCCCCGGGCGTGCCGAGTCGGATCTTCGTCGGATCGTTCTGGATCGGTCTGTTCATGCTGGTGCTGGTGGGAGCCAATGTCTTCGTGCCGCGCTTTTTCTGTCGATTACTTTGCCCGTTGGGCGCACTACTGGGTGTGTTCTCGCGATTCTCTCTGGTTCGCATCAACCGGGACGTGCACAAGTGCACCGATTGCAACATGTGTCTCGCCCGCTGCGAGGGTGCAGCCGACCCGCATGCCGCTGTTCGTGTCAGCGAGTGTTTTTCCTGCATGAACTGCATCGACGATTGTCCCGAGGACGCGCTCTCTTTCACCATGGTCGGGCTCGATACCAAGCAGGTGAAACTACTGCCCGATATTTCGACGCGCCGCATGTTTTTCGCCGGGGTCGTTGGTGCGCTGGGCTATCCCTTCCTCAAGATCCACGGCACCAACACCGATGCGAATTTCTCACCGGATTTGATCCGGCCGCCGGGGTCGGTCGAGGAGTCCGAGTTCCTCGAGAAGTGCATCAAGTGCGACCAGTGCATCAACTCGTGCCCGACCAATGTGTTGCAGCCGGCAACCTGGTCCGAAGGTGGCCTCGAAGGACTGTGGACACCGGTCATGAATTTCAACATCGCCCATTGCCAGTTGAAGTGCACACTTTGTTCGGAAGTGTGTCCGACAGGGGCGATCCGCAAGATCACCGTTGACGAGAAACTGGGCAAGGGCGAGTTCGTCGACAAGGGCCCCATCGTTCTGGGTATGGCCTTCTTCGACCTGGGCCGTTG
>JBBWWE010000061.1:0-9093 GCA_050256595.1 Planctomycetota bacterium | reverse complement strand
GCGATCGATCTCCGTCGGCGAGGATAACTTCGATCCAACTTCCTGAGTCAGGAGCCACCATTCGATGACCGAGCACCCGCTGAATTCGAGTGAAGTCACCCCCGATGAATTGGTCGAGGTGGAGCCTTCCGAGGTTTTACTTACCGATCGCAGTGCTGGCTACAGTCCCCCTCGTTTGCTTCCCGATGTGCGTCCCACCGGGGGCGTCATTCGTGAGCGCTGGGAGGATTTCAAGGTCACGGAGATTCCTCTCTACACACCGTGTGGAGCCGGTGAGCATCTCTACATCACCATCGAAAAGAGCAATCGAACGACCATCCAGGCCAGAAATCACATCGCTCGCGTCATGGGGGTTAAACCTGACTCCATCGGGTTTGCCGGATTCAAGGACAAGAGGGCGGTCGCGGTTCAGACCTTTTCAATTCCTCTGCTTTCCGACGCGCAGGTTGCCAGTATCGATGCGCCGTGGATCCGGGTCGTGGGTCTGCAGCGTCACAAGAACAAGATTCGTACCGGGCACCTCGAGGGGAATCGTTTCGAGATTCGAATCCGCCAGGTCGAGCCCCAGGCGATCGATGATGCAAAACTTGTTGTCGATGAATTGGCTCGCAATGGTATGCCGAACTTCTACGGTCCGCAAAGATTTGGAATTCACGGCGATGGCGCGCGCATTGGATCGTGTTTGCTCCGGCGGCAGGTTGCTGAAGTGGTCGATCTGCTGCTATCTCCTCGTGAGGGCGTCGAGGAGGATTATCGTGACGCTTATGCTGCGGGGGATATCGAGCAGGCGATGCGCCAGTTGCCGCCGGGCAGGAATGCAGAATCTGGATTGCTCTCTTCTCTCAGAACTCATCCCGGCAACCAGAGAGCTGCCATCAGAAGGATCCCCGCTCCACTGCGCAGGATGTACTACTCCGCCTACCAGGCAGAGTTGTTCAACTGGGTTTTGATAGAGCGGCTGGAGAGATCTCCCGATGCGTTCCGGGTGCCATGGCCCGGAGACGTTTGTCAGCTGGAAGGCAGCCGTTCCAGGTTTCACGTCGATCTCGACGAGGCAGCGATCGCTCGAGAGAAGGAGCGTGCTTTGCAGGGAGACATCTCGCCAACAGGACCGATCTTCGGTCGCAAGATGAACCTACCTACGGGCGAGGCGGGCAGGATCGAGAGCGCCGTGCTGCTGGCGGAGGGTCTTCGTCCGGAGTCATGGCTGTCGCATGTACGAGGGTTGAAGTTGGATGGAACGCGCCGTTCGCTCAGGATCCTGGTACGCGATCCTGAGGTGATCTGGGAGCAGTCCGAGCAGGCTCTCGTACTCTCCTTCACCCTGCCGGCAGGGTCTTTTGCCACCGTACTTCTCGAACAGGTGATGGGGCCGGCCAGTGAGTCTTCGGCGTTGTAGACGATGTAACCGCGCTGTTACTATTGCCGTGGTCGTTACTTCTTGGCCGTCGGAGTGTTGCCGCGGCTGATCTCCTCGATCTTTACCGTCTGGGTGCCATTGGGCAATTCGACTTCGATTTCCTCTCCGACACTTCCTTGCAGGAGAGCTTTTCCCAGTGGTGATAGGTAGGAGAGGACTCCCTCTTCCGGTCCACCGTCCCAGGGTCCCAGCAGCGAGTAAGTGTGTTCCGAATCGGTAGTGAGGTTCATGATCCTGATCTTGCAACCGAGTCCCACCTGAGTGGTGCTTGTCTGTGTGGGATCGATGAGCCTGGCTCGATCCAGTTCTCCCTGCAGTTCTAGCACCCGTCGATTTAGATTTTCCCGTTCCTCGATGGCCGAGGTGAACTCGGCGTTCTCGCTCAGGTCTCCCAGTGCGGCGGCATCTCCAATTGCCTCGAAAATCTCTGGCAACTTGACGTTACGAATTTGCTCCACTTCACTTCGCACCTTGTCCATTCCCATCTGCGTCGAGTAGATGGCGGAGTCAGAAGCGGATACAGATGTGCGGAAACGTTGTCCTGCGAGAGCTTTGGGGAACTTGCGCAGGATGATCGCCTTGACCTTATCCACGTTCGAATCACTGAGGGATCTGGAGCCGGTCAACTGGATGTAGATCTCCCTGGCGTCAGCAATAGTGCCCTGGTCGAGGATCCGGTTCAGCAGCGCAAAGGGCTTCGTGGCGAGGTGTTGCTTGTAGCGTTTTACTGCTGTGGCGAGACTCGGGTCCTTACGATTTCCCTCGCTCTTGAGTGACAGTCGGTCGAACAGAGCCAGGGCCTGTCGAAACAGATCGGCAGGGGAGACACCGGCGAGAATGGAGAACTTCCCATGATTCGCTGAGGCCGCTATGCGGGCCAGGTACAGGAACATGAGTGGTGATTTATTCGGTCGACGCATCACCTTCGAAGCCAGGCCATTGAGATGGTCGAGACCCTGATTGTCGGTGATTTCCTGGACGAGGTACTCACGTAAGGAATCGTCGGCGAGCATCAGGAAGTCATCGAGGGTTGATTTCCACTCAACTGGATCGAGTTCACGGATCACATCCATGGTGTCGCGCAGATCGTCATCCCGGTGGAGAGAGTTGAGCAGGTGAGCGGGATGGCTCACCTTCAAAGCGAGGGCTCCGACCTCCGCGATTTCCTGACCATCGGGTGCGTTTGCCTTGAGCAGAAGAAGAGCCGAGACGCGATCGGAAATCGATAGATCGCCTCGGTCGATGTCACGTCTCAGAGTCACGTAGTGCTCTTCGAGTAGATGGTGCTGATCAGTTCTCAGTTCGGTGACAGATTCGCGAAGCGCTTTCAGGCGCTCGATGGGGCTGAGCCCCTCGAATTTCCGATCGAGACTCGTTGTCAATGCTTCCGGACCATCGAGCAGGTACAGTTCGTTGCTCTTTCCTCCGCTCTGACCGATGAGTGCATCTTTCTTTATGGCGTTTCTGGTTCGCGCCCACCATCGACTCCAGGATGTCGAGTCCACCGCAACACCGGAGATCGCTTCTCGGATGCGACTCAGGGGCAGGGGACGGTTACTGGTTCTCAGTACCAGTTTGACCAGTTCGATTGGTTCTTCTTCAGCGATCCTCCTCAGTTCGTCCGGCTTTTTCCAGGCGAGCACCTGGTAATGATCGGACTCGATGGGATCACAGATCTGGGGCAGGGCATCCAGTTTGACCGAGTGACCGTCTTTCTTCTCGAAATCAACCGTAGCGGTACCGAGGCTTGGATCGAGTTCCTTCACCATCCCGACTCCCCAGCCGGAACGGTGTTTGACGTATGATCCCGGTTGGTAGTGAATCATCCGCTTGAACAGCGGGATCACCTCTCCGGGTCGGGTTCCATCCATCAGACCAGAGGTTTCAACGCAACCATCGAAACCCTCGATGTGGCCGAACTGCTCCTTGTAGGTCTTGAGCAACAATGTACGCGTCGGTTTGCTTCGAGGCAGACTGCAGGCGAGCGTTTCGAGGAATTCGACATTCTTTTCCGGGGACAGGGAGTCGATCAAACCCGACTGGTGGATCAGTTCCAGCATCTGACCGGCGCGTTCGCCATGTCCTGCGGTGATCGCTTCGTTGGCTGCCCGGATGTAGTCGGAGAACTTGGTGTTTTCACTCTCGATGGCATCGAGCCAGGCTTCTTCGTACTCGTCCCAGGTCTGTGCCTTGATGGCGCGCTTGAGACGATCATTGAACTGTGACATGAGTTTCACACCCCCTGATCCGGTTCGTGGACCGGAGAAGATTTTCCGCGCAACGGATCGGAAACGATCTGACCCGATGTCCAGACGGTGCGGGGCACCTCGTTGGTAAATTCGTGAAGGAGAACTTCTTCGTCAGGTACATCCCAGAGGATCAGATCTGCGCGTTTTTCCTGTTCGACGGAACCACACAGATTTTCACGTCCCAGAGCCTTGGCTCCTGCGTGGGTCGCAGCCCGGAGGGCTTCCAGGGGAGTCATTTCGAGTTGCATCACAGATAATCCCATGATGAAGAGCATGCTTTCGATGGTACAGGAACCAGGATTCCGATCTGTTGCGATCGCCACTTCGAGCCCCGCTTCGATCAGGGACCGAGCAGGAGCGTAACCGGGTTTGCGCAGATAGAAAGTGGTCCCGGGAAGAAGGGTCGCCACAACCTCCGCCTCGCGCAGCGCCTCGATACCCTCAGGTGTGATCTCCATCAGGTGATCCGCGCTCACCGCCCCGACTTCCCCGGCCACCAGGGAGCCTCCCGATGCAGCCATCTCGTCGGCATGAATTTTGGGTTTGAGGCCATGATCGATCCCTGCACGGAGAATTTGACGGCTTTCGTCTGGATCGAAGAATCCGCGTTCACAGAAGATGTCACAGAACTCTGCCAGTCCATCTGCGGCTACCGCAGGGATCATCTGTTCACACACCAGCTGGACGTAATCTTGTCGAGAATCGCGCCATTCATCGGGGATTTCATGAGCGCCCATGAAGGTGGAGACGATCTCAGCCGGGCACTCATTTGCGAGTTGTCGGATCGCCTGGAGCATCCGCAATTCGGTTTCGAGATCGAGCCCGTAACCGCTCTTGATCTCGATGGTGGTGGAACCGGAGGCAACCATCCTCTGCAGTCGTGGTCTTGCCGCCTCGATCAACTGCTCGAGAGTCGCTTCTCGGGTCATCCGTACCGAAGCACGGATTCCGCCTCCGGAGGCGGCGATCTCCTCGTAGTCTGCACCCGCACAGCGTCGAATGAACTCATTGGCCCGCTCACCTCCGAACACCAGATGCGTGTGTGAGTCGACGAATCCTGGTGTCAGGAGTTTGCCGCTTCCATCGATGACCTGTTCGGGATGGAAAAGACCGGCGAGTTTTCTCGCCGGTCCTACTGCTTGTATCTTTCCGGAATCGATCGCAACGGATGCGCCGTCCAGAGGAGCGGATTTTCCGGGAACGAGTCGCCCGATATCCTCTATGAGGAGGTCGACAGATGGCTTCATTGCGGCCTACCTCCTCGCATCGGAATCCACACCTGGTGTTGGTCGCTGAAACTGGTGGCCTGCTCATAGCCGGCATCGACATGGCGGAAGATGCCGGTTTCCGGGTCATTGGTGAGTACCCTGTCGAGACGCTTGGCCGCTTCCGGAGTGCCATCGGCAACGATCACCATGCCGGCATGGATCGAGTTACCGATCCCGACGCCTCCTCCATGGTGGAGAGATACCCAGGTCGCTCCGCTGCAGGCATTGAGCATCAGGTTGAGTAGTGGCCAGTCAGCGATGGCATCGGAGCCATCTTTCATCGCTTCGGTCTCCCGGTTCGGCGAGGCCACCGAACCACAATCGAGGTGGTCCCTGCCGATGACGATGGGTGCAGAGATCTCGCCACTGGCGACCAGGTCGTTGATGGCGAGGCCGAAGCGAGCCCTCTCGCCGTAACCGAGCCAGCAGATGCGCGCCGGCAGCCCCTGGAAGTGGACACGTTGCTGAGCGGTCCGGATCCAGTGACACAGATGTTCGTCTTCGGGGAACAGATCCAGGATGGCCTGGTCGGTTCTGTGGATGTCGGCTGGATCTCCACTGAGAGCGACCCAGCGAAACGGCCCCTTGCCGTGACAGAACAGCGGCCGGACGTAAGCGGGAACGAAACCCGGATAGTCGAATGCATTTTCGAGTCCTGCGTCCTGGGCTTGACCGCGCAGGTTGTTGCCATAATCGAAGGCGATCGATCCAGCAGTTTGCAGTCCGATGATGGCTTCGCAGTGACGTCTCATCGCATCCATCGAGAGTTCGATGTAACGGTCATGCTCCGATTCACGCAATCGCAGTGCTTCCTCGAAACTGACCTGGTCGGGAACGTATCCGCACAGTGCATCGTGGGCACTGGTCTGGTCGGTGACCATGTCCGGAACGATGCCCCGTTCGAGAATCTGTGGAACGATGTGGGCGGCATTCCCGAGCAATCCCACCGAGCGCGCCTCGCAACTAGCGGTCAGTTGGTGGATTCTATCGAGAGCGGCTTGCAGATCTTCGTGGGCCTCGTCGAGGTAACCGGTTTCAAGACGACGCTGGATGCGATCCGGATCGACTTCGATGTTGAGGGAAACGGCTCCCGCCATCGAGGCGGCTAGAGGCTGAGCGCCACCCATTCCGCCGAGTCCTGCGGTGAGGATCCAGCGTCCAGAGAGGTCTCCATCAAAATGCTGCCGGCCCGCCTCGACGAAGGTCTCGTAAGTTCCTTGCAAAATGCCCTGTGTACCTATGTAGATCCACGATCCGGCGGTCATCTGACCGTACATCGTCAGACCTTCCGCTTCGAGACGACGGAATTCCTCGATGGTGCCCCAGCGAGGAACCAGATTCGAGTTGGCGATGAGAACCCTGGGAGCATCCGGGTGGGTACGAGCAACCCCGACAGGTTTTCCGCTCTGCACCAGCAGTGTCTCGTCGTTCTTCATCTCTCGTAGAGTCGAGATGATGGTATCGAAGCACTGCCAGGAGCGTGCAGCCTTGCCCGATCCTCCGTAGACCACCAACTGATCGGGATCCTCGGACACGTCGGGATCGAGGTTGTTCATCAGCATACGCAGGGGAGCCTCGGTGAGCCAAGACTTACAGGAGATCGCGCTCCCTCTTGGAGCACGTACGATGCGGGGCAAAGCGACGGGATTTTCGACGGACAAGGGCGTCCCTCTCCAGAGCCACTAACTGACACCCCTTACGGGGCTCGAGGTCCGATGGCAGCAGAAAGGCGAGGCGGATGCAACCAAAAGAGTATCGCCTTTGAGGTGGCGGTCTCGAACCGGAGCCGTGGGGAGGGTACAACAGGGGGAGGACCACTCGTTGCAGCCGGAATTTAAGAGGTATCTGAATTGAAGATCACGAGAGCACGAGCCCTGGGAACATGCTTTGGCGTCAGAGATGCCATCGAGGCTGCGCTCGATCCGATCTTCTCGGGCAATCTGACCATCGTCGGGCAACTGGTCCACAATCCCCAGACGGTGGCGCAATTGCGCGCAAATGGCGTGAAAATGGTCGATTCTGCGACCGACGAGATCACTACCGGCAATGTGATGATCACCGCTCACGGTGCCTCCGAGAGCCTCAAGCAAGAGCTCAGGGAGCGTGGTCATACCGTCTACGATGCTTCCTGTCCGCTGGTACTGAGAGTGCACAAGTCGATTCGGAGACTGGTGGATGAAGGTTGGCATCCTGTGGTGATCGGTCAGGACCAGCATGTAGAAGTGAGGGGAATCGTCGGAGATCTCGAAGACTTCACGGTCATCGGCGATCTGCAGGATCTCGATCAACTCGAGGGGCGCGGCCGGATCGGTGTCGTTTGCCAGACGACTCACCGCATCCGTCACGCTCAGGAGATCCTTTCTGCGATCCGCGCCCGCTTTCCGGAGATCGAGGTGGAGTTTGTCGATACCGTCTGTAAACCGACCAAGGATCGACAGAACGCCGTCGATGAACTCGCCGATCAGGTCGACCTGATGATCGTCGTCGGTGGCTATAACTCCTCCAACACACGAAAGTTGATGAAGGTTTGCAGTGAAAAGGGGGTTGTTGCCCACCACATCGAGACGGAATCTCATCTGGAAGCAGACTGGTTTGATTCCGTGGAGCATGTCGGCATCACGGCAGGCACCTCGACACCCCACGAGGTGATCGACGCGGTCCACTCGAGGATCCGCGAAATCACCGGATGATTCGAAATCGGGCTCGTAGACCTCGCAACTCACTCCCGAAGCCATCTGGATCTATAGCGACCAGGCGCCCTCTCCGGGGTTACCCGGCTGAATTGGCGCAGAAATCTACCCATGGGTCGGGTACACTCAGTATCAATGCCCGAATATTCAGAGGAGCGTGGCCCCCGATAAGGTTCGTGGAGCCCCTGAGAAATGGATGAAACCGATGGCTAGATCTTCAACGATTGGTCTGATTCGCACGTTCTGCCTGTTGCTGCTGCTGGTGATGGCCGCTCCTACTCCCGTCGATGCAGGCGGAACACCGCTGTCGACCCGACGGATTGCCAGTGGGGTGAGTCGTCCGGTAATGGTGGCGGCTCCGGAAGGCGATTTCGAACGACTCTTTATCGTACAACAGCAAGGGGTGATTCGCGTCTACGACATGACCAACGCTCAGTTGATCAGCACTCCGTTCCTCGACATCAACTCGATCGTCGGAGGCGGGACTTCTGGAGCCGACGAGAGAGGCTTGCTGGGGCTGGCGTTCCATCCGAACTATGCCACCAATGGTTTTTTCTACGTCTACTACACCAACAATAGTTCCAATACGACGGTGGCCCGCTATTCCGTCTCGGCGACCAATCCTGACGTAGCCACTTCTTCGAGTGCCCAGATCGTTTTGACGCAAAATCAACCGTTCTCGAATCATAATGGCGGGATGATCGCCTTCGGTCCCAACGATGGGTACCTCTACATCGGGCTCGGCGATGGCGGTAGTTCCAATGACCCGCAGGGAAACGGCCAGAACACCAACACCAGGCTCGGTAAAATGCTACGCATCGATGTCGATGGCGGTTCACCCTTCGCCATCCCGCCCGACAATCCTTTCGCGGGTCCAGGTGCGCCGCTCGATGAGATCTGGGCCTACGGATTACGGAATCCGTGGCGCTTCAGTTTTGATCGTGATACCGGAGATATGTACATCGCGGATGTCGGACAGTTTTCCTGGGAAGAGGTCGATATCCAGCCAGGAACTTCCTCCGGAGGCGAGAACTATGGCTGGCGATGCATGGAGGGCAACAATTGCACCGGCTTGAGTGGCTACACCTGTAACGCGTCCTCTCTGACCGATCCCGTGCAGGTCTACAGCCATGGTTCCGGTTGTTCCATCACCGGCGGAAACGTCTACCGCGGCTGTGCAATGCCGGATATGCACGGCATCTACTTCTACGCGGATTGGTGTTCCAACCAGATCTGGTCTTTCGTCTGGAATGGCACCAGTGCGACCCAATTCACTACCAGGACCACGGAACTGAACCCTCCTGGATCACAGAGCATCTCCGGTGTTGCCGGTTTCGGAGAAGATGCTTACGGAGAGATCTACATCTGTGACTGGAATGGCGGAGAGATCTTCAAGATCGTCCCGGCAGACATAGACAGCCTCGATCTGAATGGCAACTTCATCGTCGATTCCTGCGAGTGCTCCA
>JBBWWE010000060.1:0-16858 GCA_050256595.1 Planctomycetota bacterium | reverse complement strand
CAGTTCCCTTTTACCGCCGGGGTTGCGACTGGTGTAGGAGATGCTGGAGAAGGCCTTCTTGCGAATGGTGAGATCTTCCAGACCCCGACGAACCAGTTTCCCGACCCGAGAGCCGTTCCAGGTCGAGGTGATTCCTGCGGCAAGGCCCATCACCGTGCTGAGCGCGAAGGGATCCTGAGACTTCTGCGGATCGCCTGATCCGATCAAACCCGAGGACCGAAACGCAACCAGGCCGGGATAGAGGTGAAGACCTTCGGCTTCGATCTTCTGTGCGTCTTCGGGCACAACGATGTCGGTTCCGATGGAGAGGATCTTGCCGTCCTTGCACAATACCGTCCCGCCGTGCACCACAGGTCCCGTAACGGTGTGGATAGTCGCGCCCACTACAGCGAAGTACTCCGCATCTTTACTGGAGGGAACCTCTTCCTTCTTCTCGGGTTCGGGTGCAGGGGGAGGAGTCGGACGTGGACGCCCGCGTCGACGGCGCCGAGGAGGATCCTGAGCCTCGGCAACAGTGGAGATCTGGAAGACCCCACCGCCGGACAATGGTAAATCTGTCACCAGCATGGTGACGATCAACGCGATCAGTATTGAGGGTATTCTGAAGGCCATCATCGATCCTCCCGATCCCACACCACTTCCCCAGCAATGATGGTCTTCATCACCCGGGCTCCAGCAGCCAGTGGATGGGTGTCGAACAGCACGAAGTGCGGTTCCTTACCCGCTTCCACCGTCCCCATTCGATCACCGAGACCGAGCAACTTGGCCGGGTTGAGGGTCACGCTGGCGATCGCATCCTCTTCACTGAGTCCTAAGCGGACCAACTCGGAAAGCATCCGGGGTAAGGCCCGCATCGAGGTGAGGTCGTCATTGATGGGAAGGCTCACGATCGTGCAACCTGCGCGCGAAAGCGCCACCGGGACCGAAAAACGGACGTAAGTGTCGGGTAAGGCGCTCAACCGTGGAGGAATCAGCACCGTTGCACCGCGCTCTCCCAGTCTCTCGACCACCTCGTGGAAGGCACCGTTACTCGCTCCAGGCAGGATGAAGATACTGAATGGATCGCGCTCCTTGAACTCCTTGACGGAACTCATCGCCTCATCGAAATGCAGTACGAGACCTGGAGTACGCACATCGAAGACGATGGGGAGAGCTTCTTCCTTCTCCTGGAGGATCTCCACGAGAGGAACCAGTGACGGTTTCATCTCTGGCGGCTTGAACTCTTTTGGTTCCTCCTTCTTGCCGTCCTCTTTCTTCTCTCCCTCACCCTTCTTCGCTTCTTCTTCGGATTTCTTCTTGGCCTCTTCTTGTTCCTTGTCCCACTTCTCGCGTGCCTTATCGACTTTTTCGATCTCGCCACGCGCGTTATCGAAGGAACGAGTGATGGTGCTGTGGAGGGAGGTCGAACTGACCCCATTCAATGGCAGATATGCACCCTCCTTGATGACCCGATCGGTACTCTCGGGAGAGGTATGGACCACCACCGAATGACCCGGGAATCCCGATCCGGAGGGGACCAGAGCAGCCGCCACGAAACCGCACTCGAGGAACTCTTGCCACGGCATCTCATCCTCGACCAGCTGGGTCATCGGTGACCAGTCGCAGTAGGTACCATTTCTGGTCAAACCCTTCAGACCGTGGCGAGTCCGCGCCAGAATCATGCCCGCCATCAGGGTTTGACCTGTGGCATCGATGATTCTCGCATTCTCGGGTATCTCCAACTGGGTACCGACCAGTGAGATCTTCCCTTCATCGATCACGACATCACCCGGAGTCAGAATCTCTCCGGTCCCCGTGATCACATGCGAAGCACGAATCACCGTGACCCGCTCCGGGTTGTCGCTGGCAAGCAATGCGTCTCCCAGCATCGCAGCCACCAGAATTACACAGCCCAGAGTTAGTCGTATCGCTGGCGAACTCTTCATCAGAAAACCCTCTTCTTGCTTGCCTCGTAGGTGATCTTGCCGTCGATCACGGCCATCTCAACGGAGGATCGGGGATCAATCGGATCCCCGGTCCACAAGCAAAAGTCTGCATCGAGACCGACCGTGATACTGCCGAGACGGTGATCCATCATCAGCGCCTCTGCCGGAATCCTCGTGACTCCCTTGAGTGCCTCGTATGGTGTCCAGCCGTAATAGCAGGCCATCGTTGCCTGGTAGAAGAGTTCCTCCTGAGGAACCACCGGTGCATCGGTGTTGAACCCCAGTTTTCTGATCCCAGCTTGCCACCAGCGTGCGGCGTTGCCCATGATTCTCCGCTGGGTCCGGTCGTAGTGAATCTGACGCGGACCGTTGATGGTGTAAATGGTCGGGTCTTCCTTGATGAGGGGAGCGACCTTCCAGGCATCGAAAGTGGAGTGGTCCAGCACCGTCCTGATTCCGAACTCGCCAGCGACCATCTTCACCGTCGTCATCAGAACCTGGTAAATCTGAGTGTGCACCGAGGCAACGGTTTCACGCCTGAACAGCGGACGAAACTCTTCCCAGTGCAAATTCTTGGGCGGCTCCTCTTGAATCTCCCCCTGTTCCCAGGCAGTGCGAGCCAGATGGTAGTCTCTGGCCTTGCGTAAGGTCTGGCGAGTGTTGAAGTTCATGAAGGAACGACCGACACCATAGAAGTACCGTTCCGGGTTCCCCGCCTGGGCGATTTTCAGCGAACCGGGAGCCTTGATCACGGCTTCCTCTACCGTGCCACCCGCAGTTTTCAGGATGGTCCCGAACCCCGACATGTTATTGCCACTACCCGGAATGGTGAGAATCGTCGTGACTCCGCCGGCTCGTGCTCTTTCCATCTCCGGGTTGTCAGGAACGATCGCTTCCAGGGTTCGCAATCCGGGATTGGTCAGGTAGATGTAATCGTGTAGATCCGAACTACCGCCGCCGGTGTGGTTGTGACACTCGACGAGACCCGGGACGAGCCATAACTCACCTCGATCGATGACCTTCGCTCCGGCAGGGATTTCGAGGTCGCGACTGCGACCTATGGCGGTAATCTTGCCGTCCTCGACAATAACGACAGCATTGTTGATGACCCGGTCATCGTTATCCATCGTGACAACCTTGCCAACGCGGAAGGCGATCGTGTCAGCGGCATTGGACGTTTCTGCTCCAGTGACCGAAACTAGCAGGACTAACAGCAACAAGAGGGATGAGGTTCTCATCTGGGAACCTCCTCTCCATGGATGAAGACCCGTTGGAGATCGCTGCCTGCCTCGAATGGATGTCCATCCCAGATCAGCAGATCTGCATCGAGTCCTGGTTCGATAGAACCGATCTTTTCGGCAACACCGAGTGCCTGGGCCGCTCCCCGGGTCAGGGCTTCGATCGCATCATCCGCCGATAGGCCGCTTCTCACCGCACGCATCGCCTGCAGGGGTAGAGAACGAGCTCCATCCGCGGCCATGCTCTGGAAAGCCACGTTGATACCAGCCCTCGTCAAAAACGATGCCGGGGCAATTTCCTCAAGATCGACCTTGAAGGTGGTCTGCGCCGGAAGGATCACCGATATCGACTTTTCGGCGAGCAGCTCGTCGTGATGTCGCATCTGTTGATCGAGCCGGAGAGTCAGCGGGATTTCTCGCTTGCTGAAGAACTCGACCACCTTCGGCACCAGACCGAAACCGGTCGGTGTGACCACTACCGGGATCTTCTTCTCCAGCACCTGGCGGATCGGCTCCAGCGCCAGACTGACTCGGGGCGGATTAGGACGGCCATCATCACCGCGCCTCTTGCGCCTCTCGACCTTGAAGGTCTTCGCTTCCTTGCTGATTCGAGTTCCGGTCAGGTCAACGGGGAACTGCAGGACTGAAATCGTACCCTTAAACTCGTCTTCGCCGGTCAACTCTGCTGCAATCTTCGGAGGCGCTGGCAGCACATCGGCGTCGACCTCGACGGTCCCCTGGATGGTGGTTCCCTCCAGGGTTCCCACGATGCGAACGGGAATGGGCGGCGGCGGATCGATGACTCGACCCTCGAACTTGTTGCCATTCAACTGGATCGATAGCTTGGCAGTCTCCGGTTCGGGAAGAGGTCCTCCGCTGGCAGAGACCTCCCAGATCCCGGTCAGAGGATCGGGCCCTCCTGACTCGACCACCTCTTCCTCGGCTTCTTCTTCCTTGACCTCGATCTTTTCGCCAGCAGCCTTCTTCTTTTGCCACTCCGCCAGATCCTTCTCGTACTTGACCCACGAATCGAGGTACTTCTTGCCCTGATCGAACAGGCGCTGAATACCCCCGAGCGCCTCCGTGGGATGTCCCCTGACCTCGAGCAGTAGCGCGGAAACCTGATCTGAAACCCGGTCGGATCTGCCGTGGCCCATCGTCTTGACCAGTACTGCCGTGGCAGCACTACTTTTCAGGCGCCTCGGAGTCATCAACTGCGAGGTCACACCTGCGCGGGCCACCCTGTATTCCGGTTCATCGGGGACCCCGATGAGACGGAACAAACGGTCGCTGGTGCCTGAAGCACCGCCGTCACCTCTGAGACCCAGATGGCCGTAGCAGTCGATGAAGCCAGGAACCACGAAACTCTCCGGTCCGGCATCGATCACCCTGGCCGCCGGCGGGTGCGGAACTGTGCGACCCACTGCCGTGATGGTTCCATTCTCGATCAGAATCTCACCATCGAAGATGCGCTCCTCCGGCGAGATCCAGATGGTGCCCGCCTTGATCACCGTCGAGGAGTTGTCAGCGGATTGCCACGCCCGCTCTCCCCCGACGAAAACTTCCAGCGGATGCGATGCCACTTGCCACGGACTCATACTCCATACAACGATGTCCGCATCCGCACCTGGCTCGAGGTTTCCGACCCGATCTCCAACACCGAGAATCCGAGCTGGATGATGGGTGACCATGGCGACGGAATCGCCTGGATCTTCAAGGCGAGCTGCGGCTTGCGCCATCGCCCATTGCAGCATCGAAAAATCATCCATCGGCGGAGCCAGCGCCAGCACCGCGCCTTCACCCAGAAGTGGTAACCCGGATAGCCCCTCGCTGGGTGTATCGGCACCCACTCCCAGATCGGTTCCGGGCGGACGGATTCGCAATACGAGAGAAAGATCTGCAGCAGCGAGGGAGGCGACGACCTCGGCGATCTCATCTCCACCGACGATATAACCGGAACGACCCTTTCCCTCGATGAAGGAGACCGCAGCCAGGATCTCAGGTGCCCGCCTTGCCGCGATCCGTAGCGGCAGGTTGGCTGCCCATGCCTGACGCAGTTCGCCGTGAGCAACCTCATCTTGCTGCGACAGCGCAATCGCTTCAGAAAGCGCCAGTAGACGTCCGATTCGACTCCGCGGTCGTTGAGGTGTACTCGCCCGGATTTCCACGTCGCTGGATGCGGGGAAAGGAATCTTCAACAGAGCCGCTGGACCGTCGACATCATCGGTCAGCGACAGCGACAGGTCTGCGGAGGCCTTCAATACGCGTTCGGTGGGTGTCCCGACCAGTTTCACCACCGCTCCAAGGCCGGAGAGCAGGCGGTGTTCTCCGGGGCTGAGGTGAGCGGTCGTGATGCCGGTCTTCAGAAGAGGCCGATGATCTCCGTAGCGGTTGTAGCCATCCACCGCCCGGTAGGCAGCAGAAATGCTCTCGGGTCCCTGGTGGGGAGCGACGATTCGACTCGAGGCCGCAACGAAGCCCGGAGTCACGTAGGCATCCGGCCAGTGGATCAGCGGAAGATGATCTGGAATCTGGTCGTGCAGATCATCCCAGGGACCGGTCTGAACCACCTTGTCGTCGACCACCACGATGACGCCATCGTCGATGGCGCGCAGTCCGGTGTGAAGAGTACCGGCTCGCAAGATGAAACCATCCCCGGCCTGCACCGCCACACAGGGCAATAGCAACAGCGAGAGTAGTAGCCAGACCATCCGGTTGAGGCGCAATTTAGCGTCCTCCCCCGCCTGGTTTCTCACCCGGCTTGTCGGAGGGCTTCTCACCTGGCTTTTCACCGGGCTTCTCACCTGGCTTTTCACCGGGTTTCTCGCCGGGCTTCTCGCCGGGTTTCTCTTTTGGCTTCTCACCTGGTTTGGTACCGGGCTTGTTGCCTTCCTTGGATTCCTTGAGCGGCGTCGGCTTTACTGCGGGTTTCTTTGCATCCGATTCTTTTGTCGACTTCTCGTCGGTACCTGGCTCGGCCTCTCCCTCGCCCTCTGTCTGCAGCGGCTCCCCTTCCGGGGCCGGCGGTGTTTCCGGATCGGGGAACAGACGCTGTAGTCGAGCATCTTGCTCGCGGTCATAAGCGAGGATTCCCTTGATCCAGACCTTCTGAACCCATGAGGTCAACTCCAGCGGGTCAGCGGTCCACATGACGATGTTGCCCACCTTGCCAACCTCGATCGATCCATATCGATCCGCAACGCCGCAGATTTCGGCGGCCGTCAGCGTTACGGTCCGCAACGCTTTTTCCTGAGACATCCCCGCTCTGGCCAATCTTGCCGCCTGGTAGCCGAGGAAACGCTCTGGCATCGATCCATTCTCTGAAGGCTGGATGGCAAACTTCACCCCCGCTTTGGCGAATACGGAAGGTACGAAAGTCTCCACCACATCTCCGCTGATGACATCGCGTTTGCGATGCACCAGGTCATCATCGAGCACCACCGGTAATCCTGATTCTGCAATTTCCTTGACGGCAAGGTGCGAATCTCCACCGAGCACCAGGACCGCTCGGTCCTTCCAGCCTCGATCGGAGATCAAAGTCAGTGCTGGGGCCACGTCACTGGCAGAGCCGCAGTAGATCCACACCCCCAGTCGGCCATCCTCGAGTTTCGCAAGATTACGGTGGCGATCATCGAGATCCTCATCGCGGATCATCTCGATGCCCTTGGCCCTGGCTTCTTCTGGCGGCAAGGGATCCAGTTCTTCATCACTCTCGGCCTCTTGTTCGTAACGCTTCTCGGCCAGGTCTTCTCTCCACCGGTCGTATTCGGAGAAAACCTCCCTGAGTTCCGCCAGCTGACGAAGCCGGTCGTAGCCATTTCGAGGCGAGGTCGACATCTTGAGAGCTATACCTGCCATGCTGGTCATCTCATCAGGCGAAAGTCCGATCGGATGCACGATGCGGCTCACACCAGCGACAACGCAATTGTCGCCCTGCATGACGTGAATGGTACTGACTCCGTTTCTCAGTGAATCCTCGAAGAAGAAACGGGACGGGTCGATGGCATCATAGACATCGACAAAGGGAGCCACGGGGAGGTTCTCGTTCGGAACATCGAGTCCATTCTTACTATGAGGATGGACGAATCCGGGCGCGAGTATCATTCCCGTACAGTCGACTTCCATCGCATCGTAGGGAATCTCGAGACTCTCATCACCGACCGCCGTGATGATCCCATCCTCGATGAGGATGGTGCCCTTTTCGATGGCAGCGCCGGAGACGGTGATGATACGGCCTCCGGTGAGCGCTAACTTGGCGGGAGCCGCCCACGATTCCATCGCGGGAAAAAGGAACAAAACAGTGGCCAGCATGACGCGGACCAGGGTGGACACCCTCGGACATTGGATTCTATTCAGTTTCGTCAACATCGGTTCCTTGCCTCTCGGGACTCTCATGGTTCAGCTCAGGGCTCAATTTCGATCGAAGGAGATGGCTCCTCCGTGAATGACGGTCTCAATTCGTGAAAGGGATGAAAAGGGCGATCCATTCCATACGACCACGTCTGCCCTTTTCCCTGCATCGAGGGTTCCGACCTCTTTGTCGAGGCCGAGTAATCTTGACGGATACAAAGTCACCATTCGCATCGCCTCTGCAGGATCGACTCCATAGCGAATCGCCAGCATCGCCTGACGTGCCAGCCCCTCTTCTCCGCGCAGATCCTGAGCGCTCAACGCCAGGTGGATCCCGGCGCTTGCCAGATCCCTGACGGTATTCAAGCGTGACTGGCGACTCTCCACCGATCCGCTGAGAATCCCGCTCGGAATATCGAAGATGGGACCATAGATCACCGGGACTCCCGTCTCGGACAGTAGATCGACCCGTTTCCATGCCTCGACCGGATCCTCCAGTGTGAAGGAAATCCCGAACTCCTTGCAGAGCCGGAATGCAGTCTCGATATCGGGTCCCGTGCGCGCCTGGATGCGCAAAGGGATCTCACCGGTCAATACCCTCGCCAGTACATCGGAAGCCTCCGGTGACGAAGTGTCGGCACCACTGACGGGGTGACCACTGCCACGAAGGAGAGCATCGTGGAACGCCTTGCGGAACACCCAAGTCACACCCATCCGCGAAGCCGGACGGCGCGTGTACACCGAGACGAATGTGCGGAAAGGAGGGCGATTGGAAGATCCATATCTGTAGGCATCGCTGCCGAGCACCGCTTTCACGGCTCCGATCCCGATGAAACGCTCACTCGGGTCGCCTCCGGTTCTCATGAGAGCTCCACGAGCTCCTACAACAGCAGATGAATCGGGGCTGATGTAAACGGTGGTGACTCCCTCTCTCAGCAGACGATTAAAATCATCCGATCCCTGATCGAGAGCGTCAAAGACCTGGAAATGCGGAACCACTTCACTCGATTGCTCATTGATCACAGCACTGGAATCGGGAACGCCCGCGGCAGCCGCACGTGCTTCTTGAGCTCCTTCGAGCAGTTCCTGCTCCAGATCATGGCGACCCCCATGGGGATCGTGATCGGGCCACCCACAGTAGAGACACGGTTCATCGTCGACATGCAGCATCTGGGCAGGACACGATGTCCCGCAGGGACAGACATCGCCACCGTGGTAGAACTGCTCCTTGCCAAGAGCTCTCAGAATCGTTAACCGAGGATCCTCGCCGGGATAGAAGATCGCATCTTCGACATCGAGACGAACATTGGCATCGATGAAACCGGGGGTAATGACGGGAACCTCTAGCACCTTGGTCCCTTCGGGCGCTTCTGCCCCCGAGGCGATGCTCACGATCACTCCATTCTCGATGACGACGAGCGCGTTTTCGATGACTCGCCCGTCTCCGATGTGAGCCTCGCCAGCGCGGATGACCAGCGAGTTCTCCTCTTCTGCAACCACCATCAAAGGGGCACAGAAAAGCACCAGCAGCAACAACATGAAGACGCCCCGCTTCAAGGCGTGCGACCCCTTCAGTAAGGAACTGTTCATCGAAGACACCTTTCTACCTCGGCACGGCCAGATCGGAGACCGTGCCACGCGCTGCAACCCTCACCCGCTCTCCGCCGCGCCATACCTGAATCACCGTAGTTCCAGGATCGATCGGGTCGCCCGAGAAGAGCACCAGATCGGCACGTGCTCCCGGTTCGATAATCCCGATTCCATCCGCTCCACAAGCACGGGCAGGGTTGGAGAACAGAGCCCGACGCGCCGCATCGGCATCGAGACCCGCCGCCACGGCAATCGCCGCGCTCCGACGCAGGTGATCGGCCGACGCCGCCGGCAAACCACCCTGGAACGCCAGTTCTACTCCCATCTGTGCCGCCCGGATGGCAGCCCGGAGCGATGCTGGGTCTCCGCCCTCGACGAAAGGCCCGACGATCAACAGAGCTTCGCGACCGGCAAGTCGCCCAAGAGGAGAACGAGCATCCCCCGAATGAACCATCACGGGCAACTCGATCCAGCCTGCATCGAGCGACTGGCGCAGATCGATGGCTTCAGGACAGTAGAGAATCCCCGGAACCTGCTCGCTTTTATCGGAGTTCGCCAGCCACTCTTTCCACATCGATACCAACGCAGCGCGACTGGTCGGCTCCCTGGAGGAATCGAGCGCGGTTTGCGCCAGTACGTAGAAGGGCTTTCCCTGTGCCAGTTGTTGTGCGCGGCCCCCGCTCTTGCACAAGAAGGTCGCCGTGGTTCCGCTCAGCAGAGTTGCTGGCACAGCTGCTATGGTGGTGTGGAGGACTCCGTGTCGTGCAGCATCATCGAGACGAGGATCGGTCGGGTCAAAAGCATCCGCGGCTCGGAGTTCAGAATCGATGAGTACCGTTCCCGCCCTCAGTGCCCCCGTCGCTCCGAGCGATCCGAGCAGGTCATGGAGCCCAGGTGTGATGACCGAACCCTCAGGAGCTTTCAACTGGACCATCTGTGGATCGGTCTGATCGGCAGGAATCACGGCGAGGATCTGGCCTTCGCCGCTGACCACCACGGCCATCCCCTGGCAAATGCTGCCATCGGGAGCAACGACTCCGACTCCGGAGATGACGCTGTCGCCGCCGGCAAACAAATTCGCACCGACTGAAACGGCGCACACAGCTGCGAGAATTAACCACAGGAGAATCCGAGTGCTTCGCATCAGAAACTCCCCTCTCGGGTGCCGGCAGGTCTTTGCCAGACAACCGTGCCATCGATGATCACCCGGTCGGGTCTCGCCGCCGCATCTGTGGCAGGATTCCCCTGCCACAGAACCAACTCGGATGCCCCGCGACGCAACCAGCCGGAAGCGCGTCCACGGCCTCTACCAGCAGGTTGCTGTGCTCCGGAGATGGCGATCTTGAGCGGTGATGCAATCCCTGCCTGGCCGGAAATGGTGCGCACGGCACGCCAGAAAGAAGTGCTCTCCCCACCACTGCCGACAGACCAGGGGATTTTGGCCTCTTCGAGCAATGCTATGAGACCGGGGCTCCTTCTGGGGGCAGATCCGCGCGCTAATGAACGCTGCGGCACATCGAGCAAAATCGAAAGCCCCTCAACTCCCTCGAGCGTATCCATGACCAGGTGGGCCTCGTCTGCACCTTGCAACTGAAAGACGAACTCGAATTCCTGTGCCAGTTCGATGGCATTGAGGATGTCCTCGCTGCGTCGGGCAACGATCCGTACGGGAAGTTTGTGCTCGAGTACCTGCAGCAGAACATCCTTACCAGGATCCCGATCCAGTCGAGATGGCTTCTTGGGTCCATCTTCCTCGTCGGCCTTGTCCTTCCCGTCGGTCTTGTCCTTCTCGTCGGTCTTGTCCTTCTCGTCGGTCTTGTCCTTCTCCTTGGCACCCTCTTCTTTCGCCTTCTTCTCGGCAGCCTCAGCGAGAGCTTTGATGTACTCCTCCAGATCGGAGGAATACTCATCCTGATCATCGAGGCGACTCTGTGCCGAGACAAATGCTGCACGTACCTTGTCGAAGATACGGATTCGATCGAGCGGACCGCCCTGATCCAGATCGATACAGAGTGCTACCGCTTCCTCTTCCAGGATGCCGTGCCCGCCATCTTTTCTCGGTGACAAGGTGATGGAACTCACCTTTCCCACGATGCCACCCGGGCCGGACGGCTGAAGTTGTATCTTCGTCACACCACTGGCGATGGCAGCGCGGATCGAATCGGAGTCGTAACGATCAAAACCATCCCAGGCACTATGGACAGCGTTTCCATTGCCTACCGAACCCAGAGTCAGATTCGAGGAGGGATCCATCAGACCGGCAGTAGCAAACAGGCCCTTCACTTCGATTTTTTTCGACAGCAACGGAATATCCGCATCCGGGCCGATCTCGGTGATGCGCCCCCGTCGGATGACGATGGTCAGCGGCTCGGAGACCCCTCCATCGGGAAGCGGCAAGTAGACCCCCTCCAGAACCGTCGCCCGATCAAACAGCTGCGCTGGCAATCGCTCTGACACGGACAGAGTGAGGGCACAAAGGGTGCAGATCGTCAGCATTGACGAGATCGTCGAAAATCGAATCGGCATCATCTTCGCTAGCCACCTTCTTGTTCGGAACACGGGTTTTTCATCAACGGGAACCGGACGCCTGTCGATCGCCGACCACTGACATGCGCCACGAAAGAGCGCAACGTGGGCGTACCTTCGCTCTATTTGTCACAGTCGGTCGATGGATATGCATCGGCTCCGATTCGATGGATCCAGGGGACTGCCTCATCTTTGGTCCCCATCTCCGTAATACAATTCCGGAGACTTCCCCAGGCACCTAGATTCTTCCCCGTATCCGGCAGGTCTCCGACAAGAGTAAACGCGACGGGCCCCGTCCGAAAGGGACTCTATCGGCCAGATCCCCTCGCATCTGGGCCTTTCAGCGGGCAAGATCGGGCTTTGCTGGGGAGCGTGTCCCTTGCGGAGATCTCCCAGGAGAGGATGAGTCCAAGTGAACGATCAATTCTCCTCGTCGGTGCGGGGAATCGGTAGCCAAGACGAGTTTCGAACCAAGGTCGGTCTGGCCGAGATGCTCCGTGGCGGCGTCATCATGGATGTCACCACCGCCGAGCAAGCAAAAATCGCCGAGCAAGCCGGTGCGGTCGCTGTGATGGCTCTGGAGAGAGTCCCATCAGACATCCGTCGCGATGGTGGCGTAGCGCGCATGTCACCCGTCGACAAGATCCGGGAAATCCAGCAGGTAACGACGATTCCGGTGATGGCCAAGGCCCGAATCGGTCACTTCGTCGAAGCGGAGATCCTCGAAGCACTGGAAGTCGACTTCATCGACGAATCCGAGGTGCTCACCCCCGCCGATCACGCCCATCACATCGAGAAAAGTCGTTTCCGGGTTCCGTTCGTCTGTGGTGCTACGAATCTCGGAGAAGCACTGCGTCGCATCGGAGAAGGGGCTGCTTTGCTGCGTACCAAGGGAGAAGCCGGTACCGGAGACGTCACCGAAGCGGTCCGTCATCTGAGACTGATCGGTAGCGAACTCTGTCATCTCATAAGCGCTCCAGCGGAGGAGCGGATGACCATCGCGAAAGAACTGGGGGCACCCTACCAGCTGGTGTGCCAGGTTGCCGAGGAGGGTCGACTTCCGGTTCCCAACTTTGCCGCCGGAGGTATCGCCACTCCCGCCGATGCCGCCCTGGTGATGCGCCTGGGTGCTGAAGCGGTGTTCGTCGGAAGCGGCATCTTCAAGTCGGAAGATCCTCTTCGTACCGCCCGGGCCATCGTGCATGCCACCGCACACTTCGAAAATGCCGCTGAACTCGCCGAGGCATCCTCAGGACTGGGTGAGGCGATGCCGGGCATCGATGCCACTCAATTGTCTGAGGCGGAGCGTCTCCAGGACCGGGGCTGGTAACCTTGCAACCGGTTCGCGCAGCAGTCGTCGCTCTCCAGGGTTCAGTGGAGCCGCATCTTCATGCGCTCCATACGGCCGGCTGCGATCCCATCGAAGTGCGTACACCCGACCAACTGGAGGGCGTGACGCATCTGGTCATGCCCGGAGGCGAAAGTACCACCCTGAGTCATCTGCTCGAGATCCATGGCCTTGCGACAACGATTCGCGAGCGAGTCCAAAACGATGAACTTGCGCTGCTCGGAACCTGTGCCGGAGCAATTCTGATGGGCAGAGATGAGGGACAAGATCCGCGCCGCTGGTCGCTCATCGATGTTTCGGTCCAGCGCAATGCCTATGGCCGACAGATACACTCCTTCGTCGACTCGGTACATTGGAGTTCCGGGCCAGCACCCGGCGAAACGGAAGGGGTTTTCATCCGAGCACCCAGGCTCGAACAACTGGGTCCGGAGGTGGAAATTCTGGCGATGTGCGACCAGGAACCGGTCGCCGTGAAACAAAATCGGTGCGTCGCTTGCACCTTCCATCCCGAATTGACGACCGATGCACGGGTTCATCGCTGGTTTCTGGGCCTCTGATGGGTGTGGATTCCTTGTGCTTGGAGGGGCCATTGGCTAGAAACAAGGGGTAGGATTGCCACCACAGGGCTGCTAGAAGCCAAATCGTCAGGCAGAAAGAGAACACCCGATGACCCGCGAAGATAGCAAAACACGCCGCCGCATCGGGATCTTCGGCTGGGGAGTGGTCGCTCCTCGCAGCCCCGATATTGAGGCTTTTCGCGACAACCTGTCCAGTTCGGACACCTGGCTGGAACCGTTCGAGGATTTCGGTCCCAACAATTTCCTGGTCGGTAATCCCGCTTTCGATTTCGAGCGCTACCACCCTTGGATCGATGAGCGTTTCCCCCCCAGTCGATTCTCCCAGTTGCAATCGAAGATGGGTGGTCCAACGCTGTTTGCAGTCGGTAGTTTCATCCAGGCCCTCGATCAAAACCCTGGCATCGAGCAGGCACTCCAGGAGATGGGGTCAGCGGCACACGTTTATGTCGGAACCGGTCTCGGGGATCTCCCCACCATCTCGAAAATCTCGCTAGAGGCGGATCGAGCCCAGTGCGAATGGGATGCCTTCTGGGCCGATGCAGAACGCTGCCCCGCCCGGGCTGCCTTCGAGGCTGGTGATTGCCCGCCAGAAATCAGCGACCAAGCACCTCCCCATCCCGATGATGCCGAGGTGGGACACCGAGAAGATGCCCGGAGGCAGTGGAACAGTTTCTGGACCGGTCAATCGTCGCAGTTACACAAATACCTCGAACAACTTCGACAGATCGAGAATCTCAGCGTCGAGGGTGAGGTAGAAACAGGCAAAGCCTCGATCATTCGTGAGAAGATGAAACGTTCCACGCAGTTGCGCAAAGACTGGCAGGCACCTCCCGAACCGTGGGCATCCATCTCTCCCAACGTGCTGTGGAACATTCATTCGGCCCCAGCGACCCAGATCAGCATGATGGGCAAGATCACCGGGCCTTCCTTTGCCCCGGTAGCCGCTTGCTCGACCTTCGGGGTCGCCCTGAAACTCGCGATGACCGCCATCGAAACCGAAGAAGCGGAGGCGGTCGTCGTCGGAGCCACGGATCCTGCGCCACATCCATTGATCGTCGGGGCCTTCAGTGCTGCCCGTGTGCTCGCCAGTGATGGCGCCGTTTCCAAGCCGCTGACTGGATTACGAGGAACTCACGTCAGCGGCGGCTCCTGTGTGTGGATCGTCGGAGATCTGGAGAAGATGACCGCACGCGGATTCCAACCGATCGGCATGGAGCCCCTGGCCGTTGGCATCACCTCCGATGCCGATCACATCATCACGCCCAGTGAAAAGGGACCGATGGATTCGATTCGCAGTGCGATTGCCCGTTCAGGTGCAAATCCACAAGAAATCACCACCTGGGATCTCCATTGCACGGCAACCCCGGGAGATTTCCTCGAGGTCGAGAACGCGCGTCGGCTACTGCCCGAAACGGTCGTGATGACTGCGCGCAAGGGCACCTTTGGACACGGAATGGGAGCCTGCGGAGGATGGGAGCTGACCGCGCAGATGCTGTCGTGCGATGAGATGGAAATCCCCCCCACCCCTCTCCAGGAGCAAGAACTCAACCCCGAGATTGCCCGGATCCACAGCAACTTTGTCTTCGATAAACCCGTTCCCCTGCCCCGGGGGTACGCGGGCAAACTGTCGATGGGGGTCGGGGGAATCAACTCCTGCATCATCTGTCGACCCTGGTCGTCCTGAGTTTTCCGGATAGCAAGCAGACTCCTCGCTCGGTCGATCTTGACCAGGTGAACGCACCAGCAAATTGCTAATTTTTGGCCTATCAGCCCTCGATGAAGGCTCCAGAGCACTTTTCAGGGGTTTTCGCCCGAACCGGAATGGGCTATCCTCCACTCTTGCTGCAGAGTTGGTTCTGTCACCCGATGGCTGCCACTCTTTTGGTCCTTTTCGACCCGTAACCTGAAAACCGTGCGGAAGAAGCTTTTACCGAAAAACCGGAGTTTCCCGCTGCAAGGAGTCCTTCGAATGATGACGATCACGCTGCTCATGGCGCTCACCGGTGCCGCTGTATTGCCGGCCGACGAACCGGTCTCGGAACCGACCCCACAGACCCTGCAGTGGGTGACGGACATCTCCGTTGCTCGTGAAATGGCCGCCAAGGAGGGCAAGGATATCCTCATCAACTTCACCGGAAGTGACTGGTGCGGCTGGTGCAAACGCCTCGACGGAGAGGTCTTCAGCCTGCCGGCTTTCCATGAAACCGCCGGCAAACAGTACGTCTACCTGTACCTCGATTTCCCTCGTAGCGAAGAGGCGAAGGCCAAGGTGGTCGACGAGGATCTCAATAACAAGAATCGCGATGACATGGGAGTCGATGGATTTCCCACCATCATTCTCGCCGATAGCGCGATGCGTCCCTACGGCCGCACCGGATATCAACCCGGTGGACCGGAGAAGTACCTCGAGCATCTGACCGAGTTGCGCACCAAGGGAGAAAAGATCAAGGCACTGACGGCCGCCGACAACGACGAACAGATCCAGAAGTTACTGCCCGAGGCGATGGCCGTCATGCTGGAGCAAAACTTGCTCGGTCATCCGGCTTTCGAGAAATTCCTGACCATGGCGGAAAAGTCTGAAGATGCGCAACTGGTGGCACAAATCGCCCAGTTCCGTGCCACTCAGGAGCTCAACAAATTGCTCAATACCCCGGAGCCTGACTTCCCGGTCCTGGTCAAGTTCTTGCAGGACAATGCCAAGTTGCAGGGACCCGAGGCTCTCAACGCGCTGTGGTTCTGTAGTCAGTGGCTGACCGAAAATGATCGTAAGGAAGATGCAAAGACCTTCCTCAACCGGATGATGATGGATCCTCTGGTCAAGGAAAATGACCGCGGTCGCGAGATGATCGAGAAAACACTCGAGGAGATCGACTCTAAAGAGGTCAGTCACGATCATGATGGGGACGGGCAGCCGGACCACTAACCAACCAACAGTTGGCAATGTTTGAAGCGAAAGAGGGGCAGAGCAGCCAGTTGGGCTGCTCTGCCCCGTTTTGTTGGGCTCGGCAATTGACAGCCGGCATTCTCGCCAGCGACTTCTCCGGATATCATTCTCGGGCACGGAAGCGGGAGGTCGAAGTTGGCGACAGCGGAGAGTCCTCGGGCAGGATGCGAGGGAGACCATCGACCTCCAGGGCGGGTTCCCGGTCGTGCAGGACGCCGTCGGGCAATAGTTCTGGGCGCAGTCCATCTCCTCATCGCATTGCACCTGCTTCACTGGGTATTCGCTGGCACCACCGTTTCTCCGGTCGAGCCATCCGAAAGCATGTACACACTCGAGAACGGTGAGGTGAACGCAGGATT
>JBBWWE010000059.1:0-5197 GCA_050256595.1 Planctomycetota bacterium | reverse complement strand
CTATTTCTCGACGTGCCTCCTCTGCCAGGCGCTTTTGTAATTTCAGCAGTTTGTTTCGTGCAGGGACTCCGGTAGGTCTCAATCGATTGTCTCCAGCCCGAGAAGATCTTCGGGCGTGTTGATGTTTTTGAACGGATGTTTTGAGTTGCGCTGTTCTTCGGTGTGCTGGGGGAAGTCATCGGGCCACGTCAGCAGTGTTGCATTTGCTCTTCTCACCCATGCTAGCAGGGCGAGGTCTTGATCTGGAGGATCGAGCACTTCGAGAGACATCGGATCCCAGGCCGCCGCCAGCGGCTGTGGACGTCCTTCGTCAACCGGTACTATCGAGTTGCCGTCCGAATGTCTGGAACAGATCTGCTCGACGATGGACGGAGTTAGCAGTGGAAGGTCAACTGCGACCAGGAAAACCGGTTTGCCGATCCTTTCGATGGCGTTTCCGATCACATCGAGAAGACAGCGCGATTCGGGTGGATCGGTGATGATGGCATCCCAGGGCAAGGTGGGAATCTTGTCGAGCAAAGACGTATCTTTCAGGGACACGTGGATTCGCTCGAAGAGGGGAGAGAGCAGTTGAAACTGTCGTTCGAGAAGGGATAACCCACCCACCTCGAGAAGGGCCTTGGGACATCCCATCCGGCGGCCTCGACCTCCTGCAAGGACGAGGCAATCGGCCACCGATTCGGAACCGGGTGTGTTCAAGTATGGACCCTCTCTGGAGTTGTGAGATAACGTGCTCCGGTGCGCAGGTCAACGTTGAACAATTACCGGGTTCCCCAGCGACGCAACTGGCGCAAGGAGGCGGCCAGATCCTTTGATAGGCGGGATTCCAGTTTCATCTCGATATCGGTGGAAGGGTGGCGAAATTGAATCGACATCGCATGGAGACCTAGCCTGTCCAGGAGCGGTCTTTCGACGCCATCTCTTCCCGCGCGATAATCACGCTTGAAAGACGAGAGGAGCAGTGGCTTTCCGGTACCATAGAGGCGATCGCAACAGCACGGGGTGCCCAGACCGAGCATCGTGAGCCGTACCTGGTGAGTTCGGCCAGTGTGTGGTTGGATCTCGACCCAGGAATGATCCTTGAATGCTTCCAGTAGTTGATATTTTGAACGGCATTCCTTACCCGAACGGTGGAAACGCATCGAGCCTGGTCGAGCTGGATTTTCCTCGACATGGAAGACGTTCTCACCTCTCGGAGGATCGGGAAGCCCCTCCACGAGGGCTCCGTAGGTTTTCTTGATGGTTCGCTCCATGAATTGCTGACGAAGGTGTGCCTGGGCAGAACCATTTCGGGCGAACAAGATCACACCTGTTGTTTCCTTGTCGAGACGGTGAACAACGTGTGGGCGGGGAGCGTCGGGGTCTGTTTGTTTCCAGTGATTCCAGAGCAAGTCGATCAAACACACCGCACTGGAATCCCATCGTTCGCTGACGGTGCTGAAACCGGAGGGTTTGGTCACCGCGCAAAAGTCAGAATCCTCGTGCAGGATCTCCAGTGAAGGAGGGCGGGTTGGATTCAAGAGGCGCTCAGGATCCCGACATTCGCAAGGCAGCAGTCTCGAGTTGCTCGATTCCGATGATTGCGTCGTCTTTGCCTTCGCCACCTCGTTCGATGCGGCTCTTGAAGGCACCGATCACCTCTAGGAACCGATCGTAGGAACTCTCGTCGCCGCATCTCCAGCGGGCGAACTCGAGCCAGCCACTGGCGACATTGATGAGGAACGAGGATTCGTGGCCAACGTCAGTGGGGGTAGAGTTCTGTTGTGCATCGATTTGCGCAGCCTCCAGCGACTTCTCGAATGCTTCGCAAGCACCTTCCCAGTCTCCCAGACCGCAACGATGAGCGCCCAGTGCCCACCACGCCATGTGGAAGGGGAGGGCTCCTTTGTTGAGCAGGTTACGCCATTCGAGGCAGTCTTCGGCGCAACGGATCCCTTCTTCGAAATGCTCCGCTGATCTTGGTTCCGTATCTTCAGGCCAGCAGGGAGCGAGATCTGCAGCCAGGTTGTAAGAGAGGATGTTGGCTCCTTCGAGACGACGATCTCGTTCTTCCGGGTCTGTTTCCGCTGCAGCCTGGGAAGAAAATTCTTCGATGGCAGCGCGGCAGATTCCGATGACATCATCCAGGTTCCTGGATAGACCCTGGCCCCTCGAGATTCTCTGGCTCGCCATCAAAAAGAGCGCCCTTCGTTCCAGAGTGTCGTCGCTCTGATGAATATGGGCGATCAGTTGCTGGATGCCCTGCTGGGAGTAGAGTTCCTCTAACTCTGGCCAGCGCTCCTCGAATGGAATGGTGGTCTGATTCACCGGATCTCCTTCATCTCGATTTGATCAAACCACACTGTACCGGTCTGTCCTTTCAGGTAACAAGCGATATAGGTGGTCCGGCTGGTCCCTGGACTCCAATCGAAGGAGATTCGAGTCCAGTCGGTGTCGCGACGAAGAGGCTTCGATCTACCGTTCCAGGATCCGATCCGGCCGGTGAAGAAACCGATCAAGGCTTCGCCCTTGAACCCTTCAGATTTCAGTAGTGCCGTGACACGGTACTTCTTCCCCGGGGTCACCACGATCCGCTGAATGATGCCCCCGGCACCTGGTTCCCGCAGTTCTGCCTTGAGCGCAGAAGTGTCGGAAACAAGATCCTGCGTTTCGCGTCCGAACCTGATCGAGCCGCCAGGATCGATTTCACCGGTGATCCAGCCGTCCAGATATCCTTCTGCTTCGAAAGACCCGTTGATGAGCGGCTCATGTGTTTCGATGCGTGAGATCTCCGCGACGAGATCTTCACCCTCTGGCCCCTTGTCGAGGACGCCAACCGGAATCGGGGTTCCTTCGGGAGACATCAACTCGAATCTGAAACCACGTGTGCCTACGAGTTGAGTAACAGCGACCTCGATGATGTTCTCTCCCGCCAGAAGACTGACAGGAAATGGTTTCTTGTTGTTGAGCATCAACTCGTCATGCATCGGTTGACTCATCTGTGCACTGGCATCGATGAACCCAATCTGTGATCCATTGACCTTGATTTGCATCTTCACATCTGCAGCGATGGCGAGGCGTGCATCGATGTCTTCCCTGACCACAATCCTCCTGAACAGCAACCAGCGTCTGTTCTTGATTCCAGGTGGGTGGTGAGATGAGAGATCGGTGAAGGGAGTCGGCCACACCTGTCTTATCCAGGAATCCTGTGCCTCATCGTTTCCCTCGACCGGCCCACGAACCCACCAGCCATTGATAATCGTGCCGTCGAGCCTGTTGTAGTTGAGTTGTTTCGGATGACTGCGGGTAAACTTGACCGCCGTTCCACCCAGGTCGACTCTTTCATCGAATACGGGCCAACCATTGGCTCGGAAGATCCAGGCAACGTTTTTACCGAGCGCCAGGGAATACAGCGCAGCGATCCGCTCGATGCTCGAAAGGCCATGAAGGTTGAGAGTTTGTTCTGAAGCACGCCGCTCCGTGAACATCTTGTGGTGAACCCCGAGGCCGTGGAAGAAGCGCAAGGCAGCAAAGACTGCCGGGTTTGGATTCCAGGATGACTTCCGATCGCTGGTTCGATGCAGTAGCCAATCGAGGGTCTGCTGAAAAGTCCTGGCGTTGAGAAGGCGATAACCCAGTTCGCCGTAAATTCCTTCATCGACACCGCAATCGGCCAGAAGCATGTACGGGTCGTGACCAAAACCGATGTTGTGCCCCAGTTCGTGAATGAAGGCCCCCGGGAGGATGTCTCCTACCCCGGTGTATTCGTGCAGGACAGCAGCATCGAGAACGATGACTCCACCTCCCCCGAGTCCCCCCACCCCAGGTGGCAAGAAGATGTCGAAATCCATGAACAATCTCATGACCCCGTCGGCAACCCCCAGGTGATCTTTGCAGCCCTGCAAACTGCGTTGAACTTCAGGCATCATCGACTTCATGCGAGCCTTGAAAACGCTCGGGCCGGATGCACTGGAGCCCGCGTCGTTGACGGTGATGGGAGTTTCCGCTTCGGCGATCCCACGGATTGACGAATCTCCGAACGGAACATCCACCTGGACGCTCAGTTTATCGAGATCGACGCGTTGTAAGGTTTCAGGTTCTTGCCAGCGCAGCGCTCCCAGTTTTCGTTCGATCAGTATTTTTCCGTTGCGATCTACAGCTGCCAGAGAACCGTCCTTGCCTGGCACCTTTTCGAGAACCCGGCCACTGGCATCCGAGATGGAGAGTCGCATCTGGATGTTCTTGTCCTTGCGTTCAAAATGGAGAATCGGTGTCCACGGTGATCGTGGTTCGAGGTCATGTCTTTCCCCGGATGCCAGTGCTTTGCGGTAGGGAAGAAACCGTGAGGATTGACCGCCGGGAAGGGAGCTTCTGACATCGAGGCGATAGGTACCGGGCATCACCCAGGCGCGGCGTGTCTCTGAAGTATCGATGGTGAATCGCTCGCGGAATCCATCGACAGAGACCACTTCCACGGTTCCTTCTCCGGCACCTCCGAAGGCTGAATCCTTGGTGTACTGGAGCCGCCCCATCCGTTCCGGAACCAGCGTCATGGGAACTTCCTCGCGATCTCCGCCGGTTCGATTGCGCAACAAGATGGGTTCACCCTCACGGTTTCGACCGAGCACACAAATATCGACGGGAAGCCCGGCCAGTAGCAGTCGAAAACGTCCAGTCGGGACGCTACGTGAGGATTCAAGTCGTCCTCGTGAGCCCAGTTGGCGGGCGACCCTCTCGGTGGTATAGGCCTGGGCGACAGGCTCCGGTGTTATCCACACTCGATCGATCGGGAGCCCCTGACCTTGTCGGTCCTGGAGAGCGATCACCGTCGATTTCTTCGGCGCAAGGGTCACCGTATCTTTGCTGGCAGAGAGGGTCTCTTGCAAGACGAAGAGCCGAGGCAGGCGGACCACTGCAGTCAAGGTATCCGGATCGATCTCGTCCTCGACCTCTCCTTGAGCGATCACCGTCCAGGAACCGGGTATTGCCATTCCTTTCCATGATCCATCTTCATCGGTTCTTCCTTCCAGCACTCCCAGGCTCTCGTTGGACAGCAACATCACACGTGCTCCGGCGATCGGGTTTCCATCGTCGTCGATCACCTTCACCTCGATGGGGCGAAGTTGGAACTGCTCACGAACCCATTCTTCACGTTCGCGTTCTCTTGCGATGGCGATGGCTTGCTGGGGGTTCTCCGAGCGGTGACCTGGCAGCAGCA